>JBKBXH010000066.1:0-6503 GCA_046313655.1 Thermomonas sp.
CATGGGGCTGGCGGCGCTGGTAGCGGCCACCGCTTGCGCGCCGCTCAGGCGCGCGCGAAGAACCCGGCGAAGGCGTCGGCGGTGCGCGCGATCCCGGCGTCGTCCACGTCCAGGTGGGTCACCAGGCGCAGCGTCGGCAGGTAGCCGATGCTGATGCGGACGCCGGCCGCGCGCAGGTGGGCATCCAGCGCGCGCAGGCGCTCCGCCGGCACGTCGATGAACACCATGTTGGTGTGCTGGCCGAGCACGGTCAGGCCAGCAATCGCGCGCAGCCGTTCCGCCAGTTGGGCGGCGCGCGCATGGTCCTCGGCCAGGCGCGCCACGTGGTGGTCCAGCGCGTGCAGGCAGGCGGCCGCGAGCATCCCGGCCTGGCGCCAGCCGCCACCGCAGACCTTGCGCCAGCGCCGCGCCTTTTCGATCAAAGCCTGCGTGCCCACCAGCACCGAGCCGACCGGCGCGCCCAGCCCTTTCGAGAAGCACACCGACACGCTGTCGAAATGCCGCGCGATCTCGCATGCCGGCACCCCGCAGGCCACCGCGGCGTTGAACAGGCGCGCGCCGTCGAGGTGGTAGCCCAGCCCGTGCGCGCGCGCGAGCGCGCCCGCCTCGCGCAGGTAGTCCAGTGGCAGCGCACGCCCGTGCCAGGTGTTCTCCAGCGCCAGCAGGCGGGTGCGCGCGAAGTGCGGATCGATCGGCTTGATCGCCGCGGCCACGCGATCGAGCGGAAGCGTGCCGTCCTCGGCCTGCACGATCGGCTGCGGCTGGATCGAGCCCAGCACCGCTGCGCCGCCGCCTTCGAACTTGTAGGTGTGCGCGTCCATACCGACGATGTATTCGTCGCCGCGCTCGCAGTGCGCCAACAGGCCCAGCAGGTTCGACTGGGTGCCGGTGGGCACGAACAGCGCCGCCGCGAAGCCAAGCTCGTCGGCCAGCCGCGCCTGCAGCGCGTTCACCGTCGGGTCTTCGCCGTACACGTCGTCGCCGACCTCGGCGTCCCGCATCGCCGCGCGCATCGCGGCGGTCGGCCGGGTGACGGTATCGCTGCGCAGATCCACCCATTCCATCGTCATTGCGGTTGCACCGTGTGCGTGGGGAAGGCGCGACTTTACTGCGGATGCGCGCCGTGGTGCGCGCGGCCTAGCGTGGATCGCGCAGGCGGTGGTTAAGCCCGCGTCAGTGTTCAGCTTGCGGGGAACGGTGCGTTCAGAGCGCGTGGGTAATGTGCGGGGTGTCGATGCTGATCGCATCGGCATCCATCCGTTTTGATCCCCCGCAGAACTGAGGAGACCCAGATGCGCAAGATCCGAATCCCGCTGGTCCTGTCCACCGCCCTGCTGGCGTCCATCGCCACCACGTCCGCCTTTGCGCAGGACGCCGCCGCCCAGGCGCAGCCGCAAGCCCAGGACAAGGCCGCGGCCAGCCAGGACGACGGCCACAAGAACTGGTGGGCCGAGCTAGACGTGGACGGCGATGGCCGCCTGAGTGCCAACGAGGCCGCCGCGATGGAGAACGTGGCGAAGATCTTCCCGGCCGCCGATGCCGACCACGACGGCCAGCTCACGGTCGAGGAGTACAAGGCCTGGCTGGCCAGCAACGGCGGCGAGGCCGGCAAGCAGTAAGCCTTATCTCGCGGCCTGCCGCAGTCCCCCGCCCGGACATCACAACAACAGGCGCAGGACGCGCCACCGGACGCAACGTGGCACGCAGGGCGGCGCAAGCCGCCCTGCGTTTTTCGGCGCCGGGGATATCCGGGCGTCCGTTAGAATGGCGGCCCCCCGCCACGGTGCCCGCCATGTCCACGCTTCCTCCCTGCCCGAGCTGCGGCTCCGAATACACCTACGAGGACGGCGCGCAGCTGGCCTGCCCCGAATGCGGCCACGAGTGGCGCGCGGGCGAACCGGCGGCCGAGGACGAGGCGGTGCGGGTGGTGAAGGACGCCGTCGGCAACGTGCTGCAGGACGGCGATACCGTCACCGTTATCAAAGACCTGAAGGTGAAGGGGTCGTCGCTGGTGGTGAAGGTGGGCACCAAGGTGCGCAACATCCGCCTGGTGGATGGCGACCACGACATCGACTGCAAGATCGACGGCGTCGGCGCGATGGGCCTGAAGTCGGAGTTCGTCAAGAAGGCCTGAGCACTAGCGGCCTCAGGCGTGCGCCACCCGGTTGCGACCGGCGCGCTTGGCGGCGTACAGGGCATCGTCGGCACGCAGCAGCAGCGCCGCCTTGTCCTCGCCCGGCTGGCGCGCGGCCACGCCGATGCTGATGGTTACCGGCAGGTTGGGAGAAGCCTCCGCCACCGCCTGGCGCACCGCCTCGCAGTGCCGGCGGGCTGCGTCCAGGTCCATGCCCGGCAGCACCAGCGCGAACTCCTCGCCGCCGTAGCGCGCCAGCAGGCCGGCCTCGGCGTTGGCCACACGCAGGCTGGAGGCCACCCGCGCCAGCACCTCGTCGCCCACCGCGTGCCCGTGGGTGTCGTTGATCGCCTTGAAGTGGTCGATGTCGGCCAGCGCCACGCACAGCGCGGCGGTGCCCGCCAGCGCCTGTTCCAGCGCATCCGCCAGCGCGCGCCGGTTGGCCAGCCCGGTCAGCGGGTCCATCCGCAGCTGCCGGGTCAGGTCCGCGTTCTCCAGCTTCAGGCTCTCGTTGAACGCATGCAGGGTTTGTTCGAACCAGGCGCGGTCGTCCAGCTGCAGCTTCAACTCGCGCGCGGTGCGGCGCAGTTCCAGCAGCGCGGTGACCTGCCGCGACAGTGCCTGCAGGGCCTTGACCTGCTGCGGCGCCAGTTCGCGCGGGCGGCTGTCCATCACGCACAGCGTGCCCAGCGGATAGCCCTCCGGGGTCAGCAGCGGCGCGCCGGCGTAGAAGCGGATGCCGCCCTCGGCGGTGACCACCGGGTTGTCGTGGAAGCGGCGGTCGAGCGTGGCGTCCTCCACCACCGTCACCGCGTCCGGGGTCAGGATGGCGTGCGCGCAGAACGCGGTATCGCGGTCGGTTTCGGGTGCATCGTCCATGCCCAGCTTGGCCTTGAACCACTGGCGCTCGGCATCGATCAGGGTCACCGAGCCCATCGGCACGCCGCAGATCGCGGTGGCGATCGCCACCAGGTCGTCGAAATCCGCCTCGCGCGGGGTGTCCAGCACCTGGTAGCGGCGCAGGGCCTGCAGGCGTTCGGCTTCGTTGGCGGGCTTGGCGGGGCGCTGCATCGGCGGGGGATGGCGGATGGAGACCCGCCTAGCCTAGCGCGCCCGGCGTCGCCAGCGCGAGGGTCGCGCCCGGCTTATAGTGCCGGGCAGGCCCAACGGGGAACCCACCATGCGCCAGCCGCTTGCCGCGCTCTTGCTGTGTCTTGCCAGCCTCCTCATCGTGCGTCCGGCCACCGCCGCCGAACCGCCGCGTAAGCCCACCCTCGCCAGCTACCACGCCGCCACCGGCGACGATGCCTGGACCGGCGGGGTGCGGATGATCCCGATCCACACCGCGCACGGCGACTTCCGGGTGTGGACCAAGCGCGTGGGCCACAACCCGCGGATCAAGGTCCTGCTGCTGCACGGCGGGCCGGGCGGCACCCACGAGGCGTTCGAGGCGTTCGACAGCTTCCTGCCGGCGGATGGCATCGAGTACTACTACTACGACCAGCTGGGCTCGTACTACAGCGACCAGCCCAAGGACATGACGCCGTTCCTGAGCATCGACCACTACGTCGAGGAAGTGGAACAGGTGCGCCAGGCGCTGGGCCTGGACCGCGACAACTTCTTCCTGCTCGGCCACTCCTGGGGCGGCATCCTCGGCATCGAGTACGCGCTGAAGTACCCGCAGCACCTCGAGGGGCTGGTGATCTCCAACATGATGTCCAGCATCCCGGCGTACAACCGGTATGCGCATGAGGTGCTGATGCCGCGGATGGACCCGGCCGCGCTGAAGGAGATCCTGGCGCTGGAGGCGGCGCAGAAGTACGACGATCCGCGCTACGAGGAACTGCTGGCGCCGTTCTACGAGGAGCACGTGCTGCGGCGGCCGATGGCGCAGTGGCCGGAGCCGGTGCTGCGCGGGTTCGGCCGCCATCTCAACAAGGCGGTGTACGTGCCGATGCAGGGCCCCAGCGAGATGGGCGCCAGCGGCATCCTGGTGGACTGGGACCGCACCGCCGACCTGGCGAAGATCACCGTGCCCACCCTGGTGATCGGCGCCGAGCACGACACCATGGACCCGAAGTGGATGCGGATGATGGCCTCGCGCCTGCCGCGCGGCGATTTCCTGTACCTGCCGAACGGCGGGCACATGGCGATGTACGACGACCAGCAGGCCTATTTCGCCGGGCTGCTGGCGTGGCTGCACAAGGTGGACGCCGCCGCACGCTGACGGCGGGGCTCCGCGGCTTGCGCCTTACGCCACCAGCGCGGCCTCAAGCGGGGCGGCGGCCGGCCAGCGCGCGCGGCCGCCCAGCGCGGCGAGTTCCAGCAGCACGCTGGCGCCGGCGATCTCGGCCTGCAACCGCTGCGCCAGGGCGCAGGCCGCGGCCAGGGTGCCGCCGGTCGCCAGCACGTCGTCCACCAGCAACACCCGCGCGCCCGGCGCCAGCGCGCCGGCCTGCACCTGCAGGGCATCCTCGCCGTATTCCAGCGCGTAGCGCTGCTCGCGCACCTCGCCGGGCAGCTTGCCGGGCTTGCGCAGCGGCACCAGGCCGGCGCCGAGCGCATGCGCCAGCGGCGCGCCGAGCAGGAAGCCGCGCGCCTCGATCGCCAGCACCGCGTCGATCCGCTCGCCGCGCCACGGCGCGGCCAGCGCGGCGATCGCCGCGGCGAAGGCCTGCGGGTCGGCCAGCACCGGCATCATGTCCTTGAACAGGATCCCGGCCTTCGGGAAATCCGGGATGTCGCGCAGCAGGCGGGTCCAGTCGGTCATGGCGGTGGCGGCGGGGTGGCAGGAAGCGACGGCGCATCATGCCGCAGCACCCGCCTGTTTAGAATGCGGCGATGGATTCCCCTTCGCCGCGCGGCATCGCGCTGGTCGGCTTCGATGCCGACGACACCCTCTGGCGCAGCCAGGACTACTTCGACGACGCGCAGGCGCAGTTCGAGCGGATCGTCTCCGCCTACGTGGACCTGGAGGACGTCGGTCGCCGCCTGTACGAATACGAGGCGCGCAACATCGCCATCTTCGGCTACGGCGTGAAGGGGATGGCGCTGTCGATGGTGGAGGCGGCGGTGGAAATCACCGAGGGCCGCATCAGCGCCGCCGACATCCACCGCATCGTGGCGATCGCCAAGGAGCTGCTGCGGCATCCGGTGGAATTGCTGCCGGGCGTGCGCGCTGCGGTGGAGGCGGTGGCCGCCGAGTTCCCGGTGGTGCTGATCACCAAGGGCGACCTGTTCCACCAGGAGGCGAAGGTGCGCCAGTCCGGGCTGTCCGACCTGTTCCGGCGGATCGAGATCGTCAGCGAGAAGGACCCGCCGACCTACGCGCGGCTGCTGGAGGAATTCGCGATCGCGCCGCCGCGGTTCCTGATGGTCGGCAATTCCCTTCGCTCGGACATCGCGCCGGTGCTGGCGCTGGGGGGCTGGGGCGTGCACGTGCCCTACCACACGACCTGGGCGCACGAGGCGCAGGCGCGGGTGGAGGCCGGCGGCGAGCGCATGCGCACGCTGCAGGCCATCGCCGCCCTGCCGCAGGCGGTGCGCGACCTGGCCGCCCTGGCCGTGGCAGGATGAGCGCCACCGACCACGCACGAGGGGGCGTTGCATGATCGACCTGAGCGGCCGGGTGGCCATCGTCACCGGCGCCGGCGGCGGGCTGGGCCGCGCGCATGCGCTGCTGCTCGCCAGCCGTGGCGCCAGGGTGGTGGTGAACGACCTCGGCGAGGACGCCGACCTGGTGGCCGCCGAGATCCGCGCCGCCGGCGGCAGCGCGCGCCCGGCGCAATGCGCGGTGGACGATGCCGCGGCGGTGCAGGCGATGGTGGATGCCGTGGCCGCCGACTGGGGCGGCATCGACATCCTGGTCAACAACGCCGGCATCCTGCGCGACCGCAGCTTCGCCAAGATGCCGCTGGAGGATTTCCGGCGCGTGCTCGACGTGCACCTGATGGGCGCGGTCCACTGCACCAAGGCGGTGTGGGACGGCATGCGCGCGCGCAACTACGGGCGCATCGTGATGACCACCTCCTGCAGCGGCCTGTACGGCAACTTCGGCCAGGCCAACTACGCGGCCGCCAAGATGGCGCTGGTGGGATTGATGCAGACCCTCGGGATCGAGGGCGCCAAGCACGACATCCGGGTCAACTGCCTGGCCCCGACCGGCGCGACCCGGATGATGGAAGGCATCCTGCCGCCGGAGCAGCTGGCCTGGTTCAAGCCGGAGCTGGTCAGCCCGGCTGTGCTGGCGCTGGTGGCCGAGAACGCGCCCAACCGCGCCATCCTCAGCGCCGGCGCCGGCGGGTTCGAGCTGGCCTACGTCGCGCTGACCCAGGGCATCCACCTGGGCGAGGCCGCCAGCGGCGAGCAG
>JBKBXH010000067.1:0-6434 GCA_046313655.1 Thermomonas sp.
GCCGATCTTCGAGATCGCCGACATCGGCCTGGTCGGCGACCTGTTCCAGGTGCTGCCGGAATTGGAGAAGGCGCTGGGGTGATCCCCCGCCGCCCGCATCCTTCGCCCGGATACGCCAAGGCCCGCAGCGATGCGGGCCTTGTGCGTGATGGGGACGTGCTATTTCTTATTCCAGTAACCGTTGCTGTTAGGCAGCGTACCTCCATATTCCCCCCTCGCCCGCGGCCGCGGGCTGGTGGCGAGGGCGAAGGCCTCGCCGTCGAGGCTGAGGTTGGGGTTGTAGGCTGGGTCGTCGTCGAGCAGCGCGCCCCAGCGCTGGCGCATGGAATCGGCCTCGCGCTGCAGGCGGGCGCGCTTGTCCGGGCGCAGGTCGTCGCCGCGGGTGGCGGATTCGGCGTGCACCAGCCGCGCGTGCGGGGTCCACACGTTGCGGTAGCCGGCGGCGCGCAGGCGCAGGCACAGGTCCACGTCGTTGAAGGCCACCGCTAGCGCCTCGTCCAGACCGCCCACCTGCTCGAACGCATCGCGTTGCACCAGCAGGCAGGCGCCGGTGACGGCCGAAAGTTCCTGCGCCAGACGCAGGCGCCCCATCTGGCCATCGCTGTCGGCCGGATGCCCGCACCACGGATGCGCGGCGACGCCCCCGATGCCCAGCAGCACGCCCGCATGCTGGATGTGTCCGTCTGGGTACAGCAGCAGCGCACCGACCGCGCCGATCCCGGGCCGCAGTGCCTCGGCCACCATCTCGCGCAGCCAGTTCGGCTCGATCACGACGATGTCGTTGTTGACCAGGCCAAGCACGCGGCCCGTGGCATGGCGCGCGGCGAAGTTGTTGATCGCCGAATAGTTGAAGGGCGCATCGAAGCGCAACACGCGCACCCGCGGATCACGCGCGAGCGTGCGCAGATACTCGAGCGTCGCCGGCTCGACCGAGCCGTTGTCCACCACCAGCACTTCCAGCGCCGGGTAATCGGTGGCGTGCAGCAGGCCCTCCACGCAGGGGCGCAGCAGGTCCACGCGGTCGCGGGTGGGCACGATCAGCGACACCTGCGGCGGCGCCGACGGCAGCGCGCGGCGGACGCGCAGGCGGCCGGGCGCGAGGACCTCCACCTGCGCCGCCTGCCCATCGCGATGCAGGTGCGCCAGCACCGCGCGCTGCGCGGCCGCGGTGGCGTAGTCTTTCGCCGCGGGATCGGCCGCGCTGGAAGCGGCATGCATCCGCCAGTGGTAGAGCACCTGCGGCACGTGCCCGATCTCGCCTGGCCGCAGGCGTTCCACGCAGCGCAGCGCGAGGTCCCAGTCCTGGCTGCCGTCCACGCCGGGCGCGAAGCCACCGACCTCGCGCAGCAGGTCGGTGCGATACATCGCGAGGTGGCCGATGCAGTTCTGCCCGAGCAGCAGGGTGTGGTTGAAGTCGGGCTTGAAATAGGGGTCGCAGCGGCGGCCGTCGGCGTCGAGCTTGTCTTCGTCCGAATACAGCATCCGCCAGCGCGGGTGCGCCAGCGCGGCGCACACCATCTCCAGCAGCGCGTGCGGCGCCAGCAGGTCGTCGTGGTCGAGCAGCGCCACCCACTCGCCGCGGGCCAGCGCCAGCGCGTCGTTGCTGGCCGCGGCGATGTGGCCGTTGCGCGCGCGGAACACGGCGCGGATGCGGGCATCGCGGCGGCCATAGTCCTCGATCAGTGCGCGCACCTGCGGCGAAGGCGAGGCATCGTCGGCGATGCACAGCTCCCAGTCCGGATAGGTCTGCGCCAGCACGCTGTCGAGGCAGGCACGCAGCCATTCCAGCGGCGGGTCGTACACCGGCAGCAGGATCGACACCCGCGGGCGCGCCGGCAGGGCCTCCAGCCGCGCCGGCCACTGGCGCGGGTCGGCCGGTGGATCAAGCGCGCGCGCCAGCAGCCAGCCGGCGTAGGGATCCAGCGGCGCGCCGAGCTGGCGGCGATAACCGGCGTAGGCCCAGTCGCCGGCCGCACGCGGGCCGCGCGGCAATCGCAGCAGGGCGCCGGCGGCCAGCCGCAGCGCGGCGCCACGCCCGGCGTGGTGGGCCAGGTCAACCAGCATCGCCGCCAGCGCGCGCAGCCGGCCTATCCGCCGCAGGCGCACGTCGGCGGCCACCGCCGCCTGCGCATGCCCGGGCACGCCCAGCCGCAGCGCATCGGTGTCCATCCGCAGCCGCACCAATGCCTGCACGCGGGCATCGGCGCGCACCGGCGGCAGCATCACGCAGGCCTCGTCCGCGCACGGCGGGCCGGCATCCTCCACCTGCAGGCACAGCCGCTGCACGCGCTGGCCCGGCGCCTGCAGCGCCACCTGCAACCGATACCAGCCACCCGCGTGCGGCCCGCCCTCGGCCGACGCCAGCAGCAGCGGCAGGCGCTCAGCCATCCAGTGGCTCCAGCGCGATGTCCAGCATCGGCAGGCCGAGGATGCCGGTCGGCAGGCCCTGGCCCTCGGCCTGCAGCAGCAGCGCCTCGTGCGACCAGTGCTGCACCACGTGCTCGGCCTGGGTGCCGCGCGCCAGGCCGATCGCGAACATGTACGCCCCCGCCTGCAGGCGCGGCATCCGGAATTCGAAGCGGGCGCGGTAGCGCGCGCCTGCCGGCACGCGCAGCGGCGCGCCGGCGGTGGTGAGGTAGGTGTTGTCGCCGAACAGCAGCTGGCCGAGGCGGTCCTTCAGGTAGAAGCCGATGATCGGGGCCTCGATTGCATCGCGTGCCTCCGCCACGATCTCCAGCGTCACCCGCTCGCCGCCGGCCACGCTGGCCAGGCGGTGCCCGCCGGCATCGCGCAGCACCACGTCTAGCAGGCGCGCGCTGCCCTCGCCGAAGCCGGCGTCGCGCGCGGGGTCGAACACCGGCACCTGGATGCGGTTGCACAGCGGGCCGGCCGCCAGCGCCGCGCGCACGTCACCACCGTCATCCATCGCCTCCCGCGATGGCAGCGACACGGCCGCGGCAGGCGGCGGGGCCTGGCGCGGAGCATAACCGGGCACGCCCTCGCGCTCCGCCACCTGCGATTCCAGGTAGGCCTCGCCGACCGCGCGCGCATCGCCATCCATCCGCAGCCGCCCCTGCTCCAGCCAGATCGCGCGCCGGCACAGCGCGTTCACCGCCGCGGTGTCGTGGCTGACGAACAGCAGGGTGCCGCGCTGCTGGAACCCGCGCAGGAAGCGCATGCACTTCTGCGCGAAGAAGGCATCGCCCACCGCCAGTGCCTCGTCCAGGATCAGCACGTCGGCGTCCACGTGCGCCAGCACCGCGAACGCCAGCCGCACCAGCATCCCGCTGGAATAGGTGCGCACCGGCTGCTGCGCATGCGCGCCGATGTCGGCGAAGGCGAGGATGTCGGGCATCCGCGCCTCCACCTGCGCGCGCGTCAGCCCGTGCAGGGCGGCGTTGAGGTGGATGTTCTCGATCCCGGTGAACTCGGGGTTGAAGCCGCTGCCCAGCTCCAGCAGCGCGGCCACCCGCCCGTGCACCTGCACCTGGCCCTCGCTGGGCGGCAGGGTGCCGGCGATCAGCTGCAGCAGGGTGGATTTCCCGGAGCCGTTGCGGCCGATGATGCCCAGGGTCTCGCCGCGCCGGAGCTGCAGGTCCAGCCCGCGCAGCGCCCAGAACGGAGTGCCGCGCGCGGGCCCGCCCAGCAGCTCGTGCAGGCGGTGCCACGGGCGCGCGTAGGTCGTGTAGCGCTTGCCCAGCCCGTGCGCCACGACCGCCTGCTCAGAGGACATCGGCGAACCCCGGCTGCAGGCGGCGGAACAGGGCATGCGCCAGCAGCGCGAAGCCGCAGGCCAGCCCGAGGTAGGCCAGCAGCAGCGGCCACTGCGGCCACAGGCCGAGGAACAGCACCCGCCGCAGCTGCTCGATGATCGTGGTCAGCGGGTTGAGTTCGAACAGCCAGCGCCAGCGCGCGGGCACCGTCGCCAGCGGCACCAGCGCCGAGGACAGGAACAGCATCGCGGTGGTGGCCGGCGCCACCAGCTGGCCGAGGTCGCGCAGGAACACCCCCAGCGCGCCCAGCGCCCACAGCAGGCCGAGCAGGAACGGCAGCGCCGGCAGCACCACCAGCGGCAGCGCCAGCGCGCTCCAGGCCAGCCCGCGGGTGCACGCCAGCCCGCCCAGCAGCACCAGCAGCTGCATCGCGAACTGCAGCAGCGCGCCGGCCAGTACCGGCCACGGCAGGAGATCCAGCGGGAACAGCACGCGGGTGACGAAGCCGGGCTGCGCCGCCACCAGCATCGGCGCGCGCGCCAGGCATTCGGCGAACAGCCCGTGCACCGCCAGCCCGGCGAACACCACCAGCGCGAATTCACCCCATCCGTCCACGCCCGGCCAATGCCCGCGCACCAGCGGGCCGAACGCCAGCAGATACACCGCCAGCATCAGCAGCGGGGTGGCCAATGCCCACAGCCGCCCGAGGTGGGCGCCGCGGTAGCGGCCCAGCCATTCCCGCCGCGCCAGCTCCCACGCCAGCCACAGGTGCTGGCGCTGGCGCGGCAGCGGACCGGCGTGCGGACGCGCCGCCATCAGCCGCCCCCGCGCGGGCGGTGCCGCGCCACGTCGCGCGCCGCGCTCATGGCTGGCGCTGGCGCAGGTGCGAGAGCAGGTCGCTGCGCGTCACCAGGCCGAGGAACTGCTCGCCCTCCATCACGATCGCCACGTGGCCGCGCCCGAACACCGGCAGCAGGGCCTCGATCGGCGCGGTGTGCGGCAGCTTGTCGAGGCGATCCACCATCGCCGCCGCCACCGGATCGTCGAAGCGCGCCTCGTCGCCGTACACGTGCAGCAGCAGGTCGGATTCATCCAGCAGCCCGACGATGCGCCCGTCCTGCACCACCGGCAGCTGCGAGACATCGTGCGCGCGCATGCGCTGCAGGGCCAGGTGCAGGGGATCATCCGGGGCCGCGGTCACCGTGGCCGCCCGCGCATGGGGATGCGCGATGAGGTCGCGCAGGTCGCCATGCCGCACGCGCGCGGCACCCATCCCGTCGGGGACGCGCAATGCCTGTTCCAGCGCGGCAAGGCCGGCGGCCACCCAAGCCTCGACCTGTTCCCTGCGCAGCCCGGCGCGGGCCGCGACCGCGGCGGCATCGCCGCCGGCCAGGACTTCCACCACCAGCGCCGCCTTGCGCGGCGCGCTCCATTCGTCTGCAACCGCGCTCATCGCCCAGCCCTTGCGGCACCTGGCGAAAGCGTAGCATCGCCCCGGCCGCGGGCGGGCGGCGGTGCGCCGCGACCCGCCCGGCCAGGGGCGGTCGTCAATGCGTTCGTTCGTACATCTGCAGCAGGCGCTGCTTGGCCGCAAGCTTCTCGCGCTTCATCTGGCCCAGGGTGGTGTCGTCGATCGGCAGCACGCCCAGCTCCGCATCCAGAACCTGGCGGTCCAACTCGCGATGTCGGTAGTACAGCTGCCGGAACTCGCTGTTGGCCTTCATCAACGCTTCGATTTCCGCCTGCGGTTGACCTTCGAACATGGAAACCTCCTGACTCGGCTTGGGCCACGCCCGGCCGTTGCGCGCGGGCATGACGGGGGAACGGCAGCCCGACGGCTGCCGGGAAACACCGCCGGTCGCCCACGGCGATCGACGGTTCTGCACGGCCGGCGCGGGCCGGTGCGCAAAAACACGACGCCCCGGCGCGAGGGCACGGGGCGTCTGCAGGAACGGGCGGGACAGGGACAGGCCGGAACCGGGCGTGGCGGCATCGCTGCGCGCGCCGCGCCCGGCAACCCGGCTTGCGGCGGCGACCCGCGCGGGGGCCCTCGGTGCAATGGCGAACGGATCGTGCATCGGCCGGTCTCCGTCCGGTGGCGCAATCGGTGCCCCCGGAAAATCGAACCTACGCCTGCCGGCCGCACTTGGCAAGGCCCGGGCGGGCCGCTGCTCAGGCCCGGGCCACGTTCCTGAAAATCACTGCAAATGATTGATTTTTCAGGACTTCGGCGCGACCACGATTTCCACCCGGCGGTTCTTGGCGCGGCCGGCGGCGGTGCGGTTTTCGGCCACCGGCGCGTCCGCGCCGCGGCCCTGCGCGGTGACCCGCGCGCGGTCCAGCCCGGCCGCCACCAGGCCCGCCCGCACCTGCTGGGCGCGCCGCTCGGACAGACTGCGGTTGGCCGCCGGGTCGCCCTGGCTGTCGGTGTAGCCGACCACCTGCACCGGGCCACCGGGCAGGGCCGCCAGGTACAGTCCCAGCGCCTTGATGCTGGCCGCCGCCGACGCGGTCAGCTTGGCCTGCCCGGAGGCGAAGGCATCGCCGGCGAGGGTGAACACTTCGCCGCGCGCGTCGCGCTGCACCGGCGGCAGCTTGGCCCCGGCCACCAGCTCGGCCTCCTTGCGCGCCAGCGTGGCCTCCTGCGCGCGCGCCGCGTCGGCCTTGGCCTGCTGCTCGGCCTGCGCCCCGTCCAGCGCCGCCTCGGCCTGCTGCGCCTGC
>JBKBXH010000068.1:0-6384 GCA_046313655.1 Thermomonas sp.
GTGCCGCCACACGTGCTGAAGATGCTGGCGCGCGGCGGCTATGCGGCGCAGGAGGAACTGGACCTGCACGGCCTGCCCGCGCGTCCCGCGGAGGACCTGCTGCGCGCCTTCCTGCGCGACTGCCGCATGCACGGCGTGGCCTGCGTGCGGATCGTGCACGGCAAGGGCCGCAATTCGGAGGAACGCCTGCCGGTGCTGAAGAACCTGGTGGACCGCCTGTTGCGCCAGCGCGGCGACGTGCTCGCCTTCCATTCTCCGCCGGCCGCGCAGGGCGGCACCGGCGCGGTGCTGGTGCTGCTGGAGAAGCGCTGAAGGCCCACGGCCTGGCCGATGCACGGCCGATGCACGGCCGGGTGCGCGCCGCCTCCGCTTCGGCGCGCTGGCGATGACGATGCGCCTGCTAGACCGATGCCTCGGCCGATGCCGATGCCGATGCCGATGCTGATGCTGATGCCGATGCCGATGCCGATGCCGATGCCGATGCCAATTCCAATGCCGATGACGCGGCCGCGTCCACGACCGCGCCCAGCTCGCGCAGCACGGTCGTCGCATAGCCGCCGGGCGGCAGCGCAAAGCGCAGTTCCAGCACCTCCTCCGCCGGCCAGTCCCAGGCCAGGTCCTGCGGGCGCAGGCGCAGGGCGCGGCGCTCCTGCGCCAGGCCCGCGCCCTCCAGCCCGCGCCGCAGGCGGGCGGCGGTATCGCCCTCCAGCGCGGCCAGCTCGAGGGCGCGCGCCGCATCGGTGCTGCGCAGTTCGCCCGCGCCCCACAGCGGGCCGCTGGGATGGATGTCGAACGCCTCCAGCCGCGCCTGCAGCGCGGGCGTGAACGGCTCCGGCCCGAACACGCTGCGGCGGCCGTCCAGCAACCACACCTCGCCCTCCAGCGGACGGTCCCAGCAGTCCTGCGCGACCCGCGCCGCCAGCACCCGGTTGAACAAGTCCGAGCGCGCCGCCGACAGCAACAGCGCGCGCTCCTCGCGCTTGACCCGGCGCCCGGCGAACATCGCCACCGCCTGCTGCACGTTGCCGCCACCGCGCCCGAAGCGCTGCTCGCCGACGTAGTTGGGCAATCCACGCGCCGCCAGCGCCTGCAGCCGTGCCACGATCGCCGCGCGCTCGCCCGCGACCTGCCGCAGCACCAGCACGAAGCGGTTGCCGGCCAGCGCGCCGCGCGGCAGCTTGCGCGCATGCCAGGCATGCGCCAGCACGCGCAGGTCGTCGGCCTCGAGCGCGGCCAGGTCGGGCGCCCGCTTCTTCGGCAGCCACACGCTGAAGCGCTGGCGGGTGACGGCGTGGCGGTCCTTCATCCCGGCATAGCCCACCGCGGACTCCGCCACGCCCGCCCACTGCGCGATCCGGCGCGCGGCGAATGCGGTGTTCATGCCGCGCTTCTCGACCGTCAGCAGCAGGTGCTCGCCGGCCCCGCTGGGCGCGAACCCGGGCAGTTCCTCCACGAAGAAGTCCGCGGGCGTGCTGCGCATGCGCGCGGCGAGCACCGGCGCACCATGCGCGCGCGGCAGCGGATCGCGCGCGGACTCCGCCGGCAGCCCGGCATCGCTCACGCGCGCACCAGCAGGCACACCGCCTGCGCGGCGATGCCCTCGCCGCGGCCGGTGAAGCCGAGCCGTTCGCTGGTCGTGGCCTTGACGCTCACCGCATCGAGGCCGATGCCGAGGTCGGCGGCGATCGCCTCGCGCATCGCCTGCGCATGCGGGCCGACCTTGGGCGCCTCGCAGACCACGGTGATGTCGCAGTTGCCCACCCGCCAGCCGCGCGCGCGCAGCAGCGCATCGCAGTGGCGGACGAAGGCGCGGCTGTCGGCGTCCTTCCAGCGCGCGTCCGACGGCGGGAAATGGCGGCCGATGTCGCCCAGCGCCAGCGCGCCGAGCATGGCGTCGCACAGCGCGTGCAGCGCGACATCGCCATCGGAATGCGCGAGCACGCCGCGGTCGTGCGGGATGCGCACGCCGCCCAGCACCACGTGGTCGCCCGTGCCGAAGGCATGCACGTCGAAGCCTTGGCCGATGCGGATGTCGGTCATTCGCGGTTCTCCAGCAGGAAGGCCGCCAGCGCCAGGTCGGCCGGGGTGGTGACCTTCAGGTTGTCCTCGCGGCCTTCCACCAGCCGCGGGTGCAGACCCAGGCGTTCGACCGCCATCGCCTCGTCGGTGGCCACCACGCCGTCCGCGCGCGCCGCCAGCAGCGCACGCCGGAGCAGGTCGCGCCGGAACGCCTGCGGGGTCAGCGCGCGCCACAGGTGCTCGCGCGGCTCGGTGGCCGCGATCCGGCCGTCGCCGTCCGCGCGCTTGAGGGTGTCGCGCACCGGCGCGGCGAGGATGGCCCCGTCCGCGCAGGCCTCGGCGGCCGCGATCAGCCTGCCGATGTCGTCCGCGCGCAAGTTGGGGCGCGCGGCATCGTGCACCAGCAGCAGGGCATCCGCGGCGACCCCGGGCGGCAGCGCCTGCAGCGCGGCCAGCACCGAATCGGCGCGCTCGCCACCGCCGGTGCAGGTGATCACCGGCTTGCCCTGGCGCGTGGCCCAGCCCGGCCAATAGGGATCATCCGCCGCCAGCGCGATGACCGCGCCCTCCACCTGCGGATGCGCCAGCAGCGCATCCAGCGCATGCGCGAGCACCGGCTTGCCGGCAACCTCGAGGTACTGCTTGGGCCGCGCGCCGCCGAAGCGCAGGCCGCGTCCGGCGGCCGGCAGCAGCGCCCAGCTCATGCGCGCGCCTCGGTCACGGGCTCGCCTCGGTATCGTCCTTCGCCGGGGCCGGCGCGGGCGTGTCCGCGGCCGCCGGGGCGCGGTCGATCACCCGGTAGAAGGTCTCGCCGGGCTTGACCATCCCCAGCTCGGCGCGCGCGCGCTC
Organism: Thermomonas sp.; assembly: GCA_046313655.1. Lineage (GTDB taxonomy): Bacteria > Pseudomonadota > Gammaproteobacteria > Xanthomonadales > Xanthomonadaceae > Thermomonas. Next base: position 2,869 of record JBKBXH010000068.1, read on the forward strand.
CTCCACCGCCTCGCCGCCGCCCTTGAGGTCGGCCACCTCCGCCGCCAGCGCGTCGTTGCGCGCCTGCAGGCGTCCATTCTCGGCGGCCTGCGCCGCCACCTGCGCCTTCAGCTCGGCCAGCTGCCGCTGGCCGCCGCTGCCGTACCACAGCTTGTACTGCAGGGCCGCCAGCAGCAGCGCCAGCGCCAGCAGCAACAGGCCGGTCCGCTTCATCCGCGCGCCGCCCTCAGCGCGGCAGGCGCGCGAACAGCTGCCGCCCCGGATAGCGGGCCGCGGCGCCCAGCTGCTCCTCGATCCGCAGCAGCTGGTTGTACTTGGCCACGCGGTCGCTGCGGCACAGCGAGCCGGTCTTGATCTGGGTCGCGGTGGTCGCCACCGCGATGTCGGCGATGGTGGTGTCCTCGGTCTCGCCCGAGCGGTGCGAGATCACCTGCGCGTAGCCGGCGGCCTCGGCCATGGCGATGGTCTCCAGGGTCTCGCTCAGGGTGCCGATCTGGTTGACCTTGATCAGGATCGCGTTGGCGATGCCGTCGGCGATGCCCTGGCGGAAGATCCTGGGGTTGGTGACGAAGTTGTCGTCGCCCACCAGCTGCACCTGCGCGCCGAGGCGCTGGGTGAGCAGCTTCCAGCCGGCCGCGTCCTGCTCGGCCATGCCGTCCTCGATGCTGACGATCGGGTACTGGCGCACCCAGCCCTCGAAGAACTCGACCATCTGCTCGGCCGACAGGCGCTTGCCCTCGCCGGTCAGCTGGTACTTGCCGTTCTCGAAGAACTCGCTGGCGGCGGCGTCCAGGCCCAGCGCGATGTCCTCGCCGGCCTTGTAGCCGGCCTTGCCGATCGCCTCGAGGATGGTCTCCAGCGCTTCCTCGTTGCTGCGCAGGTCGGGCGCGAAGCCGCCCTCGTCGCCCACCGCGGTGGACAGCCCGCGCCCCTTCAGCACCGCCTTCAGCGCGTGGAACACCTCGGCGCCGGCGCGCAGCGCCTCGGAGAAGCGGTCGAAGCCCAGCGGCAGGATCATGAACTCCTGCAGGTCGACGTTGTTGTCGGCATGCGCGCCGCCGTTGATGATGTTCATGGTCGGCACCGGCAGCATCGGCGTCGCGCCGGCCATGCCGGCCAGGTACTGCCACAGCGCCTGCTTGCGCGAGGCCGCCACCGCATGCGCGGCCGCCATCGACACGCCCAGCAGCGCGTTCGCGCCCAGCCGGCCCTTGTTCTCGGTGCCGTCGAGGTCGATCAGGCGCTTGTCCAGCCCGGCCTGGTCGGCGGCATCGAAACCGGCCAGCGCCGCGGCGATCGCGCCGTTCACGTTGCCGACGGCCTTCTGCACGCCCTTGCCGCCGTAGCGGGTCTTGTCGCCGTCGCGCAGTTCCACCGCTTCGCGGCTGCCGGTGGAGGCGCCCGAAGGCACGGCGGCGCGGCCGAAGCTGCCGTCGGCCAGGGTCACTTCCGCCTCGAGGGTGGGGTTGCCGCGGCTGTCGAGGATCTCGCGGGCGTGGATGCGGGTGATCGTGGTCATCGTGTTGGATCGTCCAGGGATGTTCAGAGGGTCTGTTCCAGGAAGCCGCCGCGCTTGGTCGCCGCGTCCAGCTCCAGCAGGGTTTCCAGCAGCGCTTCCATCTTGCCCAGCGGCCAGGCGTTGGGGCCGTCGGACAGCGCCTTGCTGGGGTCGGGATGGGTTTCCATGAACAGGCCGGACACGCCGGCCGCCACCGCCGCGCGCGCCAGCACCGGCACGAACTCGCGCTGGCCGCCGGAACTGCTGCCCTGCCCTCCCGGCAGCTGCACCGAGTGGGTGGCGTCGAACACCACCGGGCAGCCGGTGTCGCGCATCACCGCGAGGCTGCGCATGTCGCTGACCAGGTTGTTGTAGCCGAAGCTGGCGCCGCGCTCGCAGACCATGATCTGGGTGTTGCCGGTGGACCTGGCCTTCTCCACCACCGGCTTCATGTCCCACGGCGACAGGAACTGGCCCTTCTTGATGTTGACCGGCTTGCCGGCCTCGCAGACCTTGCGGATGAAGTCGGTCTGGCGCACCAGGAACGCCGGCGTCTGCAGCACGTCCACCACCGCGGCCACCTCGTCCATCGGGGTGTATTCGTGCACGTCGGTGAGCACCGGCACGCCCAGCTGGCGCTTGACCTCGGCCAGCACGCGCAGGCCCTCCTCCATGCCCGGGCCGCGGAAGCTGTGCAGCGAGGTGCGGTTGGCCTTGTCGAAGCTGGACTTGAAGATGAAGTGGATGCCGAGCTTGCCGGTGATCTCCTTCAGGCGGCCGGCCACGTCGAGCTGGAGTTGCTCGCTCTCGACCACGCAGGGGCCGGCGATCAGGAAGATCGGCCGGTCCAGGCCGACCTCGAAGCCGCAAAGGTTCATGCTGCGCATACTCCCGTGGTGGCGGCGCGGCGCTCGCGGGCCGCGCGGATGAAGCCGATGAACAGCGGATGCCCGCTGCGCGGGGTGGACAGAAACTCGGGATGCGCCTGGCAGGCCAGGAACCAGGGGTGCGCGGCCTGCGGCAGCTCCACCATCTCCACCAGCAGATCATCCATCGACTTGGCGGAGATCACCAGCCCGGCGGCCTCCAGCTGGGTGCGGTAGCGGTTGTTGAATTCGTAGCGGTGGCGATGGCGCTCGGCGACCACGTCCTTGCCGTACAGCGCGTGCGCCAGCGTGCCCGGCTTGATGCGCTGCTCCTGCAGGCCCAGGCGCATGGTGCCGCCGAGGTCGGACTCCTCGCTGCGGCGCTCCAGCTCGCCGGTCTGGGTGCGCCATTCGGTGATCAGGCCGATCACCGGGTGCGCGGTGTTGCGGTCGTTCTCGGTGCTGTTGGCGCCGGCCAGCCCGGCCTCGTGGCGGGCCATGTCCACCACCGCCGCCTGCATGCCGTAGCAGATGCCGAAATACGGCAGCCCGGTGGCGCGCGCGTACTGCGAGGTCAGCACCTTGCCTTCGAAGCCGCGGTCGCCGAACCCGCCCGGCACCAGCACGCCGTCCACGTCGGCCAGCAGCGCGGCAGCGCCCTCGCGCTCGACGTCGCCGGCCTCCAGCCACTTCAGGTTGACGCGGGTGCGCTGGCGCAGGCCGCCGTGCTTGAGTGCCTCGGCCACCGACTTGTAGGCGTCCTTGTGGTCGATGTACTTGCCGACCACCGCGATCGTCACCTCGTCGTCCGGGTGCTCGGCGGCATCCACCACCGCGTCCCATTCCGACAGGTCGGCCGCGCGGGCCTTGTCCTGCAGCCGCAGCTGCTCGACCACGATCTGGTCCAGCGCCTGCGCATGCAGCCAGCGCGGGATCTTGTGGATGTTGTCGAGGTCGATCGCCGACACCACCGCCTTCTCCGGCACATTGGTGAACAGCGCGATCTTGCGGCGCTCGCCGGCCGGCAGCGGCTTCTCGCTGCGGCACATCAGCACGTCCGGCTGGATGCCGATGCCGCGCAGCTCCTTCACCGAGTGCTGGGTGGGCTTGGTCTTGAGCTCGCCGGCGGCGGCGATGTACGGCACCAGGGTC
>JBKBXH010000069.1:0-6361 GCA_046313655.1 Thermomonas sp.
CGGTCTTCATACGCGGCAATCAGTCGCAACGGCGGGCCAGGCCGCAAGTATTGCCGAGACGCCCCGCGGCTTGCGCAATCGTGGCTGAAGGGGCGGGCGCGGCCCTCGCAGGCCCCGGGCACTGCACTGCAGCATCCGGCGGGCGGGGGCTTTCGCGCATTCAGTTTCACGCCGGAAAGCGGCCGGATCGCGTGGAACACGCATCCTTGGCGGGTGTCAGCGGCGGACGCGGGATTGCAAGCCGCGGGCGTGCAATTTTCGCGTTGACTTGGGCCGGAGGCGTGGCTATGGTCTTGCCGGTTGGCCACAACATCTTGTGGTCGGTTTTGCAGGAAATCCCAAGGCTAGTGGCGCAGGGGGTGCCGAGCCGAGGACAACGACGTCGGCAGGGGAGCGGCGCGTGACGAAGCAAGGACCGGCGGTGACGCCACCACAGTGAGGCATTCGCAGGCTGCGCGCATCGTGCGCGGCCTGCATCGTCGCCCCCGACGGACGCCGGGGGCGGGGTACGGGCAACGGATCCGCCAGCGCGGGTCTATAAAGACACAGGAGAGTCGAAGGGCATGAGCACGGCGAGGCTTGAAGCGGTGACCACGGACGCGAAACAGGACATCCCGATGCAGCCGGCCTCGGTGGACATCTGGGACAAGAAGTACCGCCTGAAGACCAAGCAGGGGGTGCCGCTGGATGCCGACATCGACGGCACCTACAAGCGCGTCGCCAAGGCGCTGGCCGAGGCCGAGCCCACCGCCGAGCTGCAGCAGTACTGGCAGGAGCGGTTCCTGTGGGCGCTGCGCCGCGGGGCCATTCCCGCCGGCCGCATCACGTCCAACGCCGGCGCGCAGGAGCACAAGCCCGCGACCTCGACGATCAACTGCACCGTCTCCGGCACCATCGAGGACTCGATGGACGGCATCCTGGACAAGGTCCACGAAGCCGGCCTGACCCTGAAGGCCGGCTGCGGCATCGGCTACGAGTTCAGCACCCTGCGCCCGCGCGGTGCGTTCGTGGCCGGCGCCGGCGCCTACACCTCCGGCCCGATGTCCTTCATGGATATCTACGACAAGATGTGCTTCACCGTGTCCTCCGCCGGCGGTCGCCGCGGCGCGCAGATGGGCACCTTCGACGTGTCGCACCCGGACGTGAAGGACTTCATCCGCGCCAAGCGCGAGGACGGCCGGCTGCGCCAGTTCAACCTGTCCCTGCTGATCACCGACGGCTTCATGCAGGCGGTCGAGAACGACGCCGACTGGCCGCTGGTGTTCCCGGTGAACATCAAGGAAAAGGGCGACGTCGACCTGGACGACGCCGGGCAGGTGGTCTGGCGCGAGTGGCCCACCCACCGCAACTACATCGTGCGCGACGACGGCCTGGTGGCCTGCAAGATCTACGGCCACATTCGCGCCCGCCACCTGTGGGACATGATCATGGTCTCGACGTACGACTACGCCGAGCCGGGGTTCATCCTGATCGACAAGGTCAACGAGATGAACAACAACTGGTGGTGCGAGACCATCCGCGCCACCAACCCCTGCGGCGAGCAGCCGCTGCCGCCGTACGGCGCCTGCCTGCTGGGCTCGGTCAACCTGACCAAGTTCGTCAAGCACCCCTTCACCGACCGCGCCGAGTTCGACTGGGAGGAATACAAGGAAGTCGTCCGCGTGTTCACCCGCATGCTCGACAACGTGGTGGAGGTCAACGGGCTTCCCTTGCAACAGCAACGGGACGAGATCATGCGCAAACGCCGCCACGGCATGGGCTTCCTCGGCCTGGGCAGCACCATGACCATGCTGCGGATGAAGTACGGCAGCCAGGAATCCTGCGAGTTCACCGAGCGCATCGCCCGCGACCTGGCGGTGGCCGGCTGGGAAACCGGCCTGGCGCTGGCGCGCGAGAAGGGCCCGGCCCCGATCATGGACGAGGTGTTCACCGTCACCGCCGAAATGCTGCGCAAGCGCCCGGAGATGGCGCGCGACGGCTGGAAGATCGGCCAGGAGATCCAGGGCAAGACCCTGCACGCGCGCTACAGCCGCTATATGCAGAAGGTGGCCGAGGTCGCGCCCGAGCTGGTGGACGAGCTGGCCGAAGTCGGCGCGCGCTTCACCCACCACAGCTCCATCGCGCCCACCGGCACCATCTCGCTGTCGCTGGCCAACAACGCCAGCAACGGCATCGAACCCAGCTTCGCCCACCACTACAGCCGCAACGTCATCCGCGAGGGCAAGAAGACCAAGGAGAAGGTGGACGTGTTCTCCTTCGAGCTGCTGGCCTACCGCGAGCTGGTCAACCCGAAGGCGATGCCCTACGCCGAGGACCCGGCCGCCAAGCTGCCGGACTACTTCATCGCCGCCGATGACATCAGTCCGAAGGAGCACGTGGACGTGCAGGCCGCGGCGCAGAAGTGGGTGGATTCCTCCATCTCCAAGACCGCGAACGTCCCCACGGACTACCCGTACGAGGACTTCAAGGACATCTACCGCTACGCCTACCAGCAGGGCCTGAAGGGCTGCACCACCTTCCGCTTCAACCCGGCCGCCTTCCAGGGCGTGCTGGTGAAGGACGCCGATCTCGAGAACACCACCTACCGCTTCGAACTAGAGGACGGCAGCGTGGTCGAGGTGAAGGGCAACGAGCAGATCGAATACGACGGCGAGGTGCACACCGCCGCCAACCTGTTCGATGCCCTCAAGGAAGGCTACTACGGCAAGTTCTGAGCGCGCCCGCGGCGGCGCGCGCGGAACGCCGCGCCGCCTGCTGCACGCGCGCCGTTTCCGGGTATAGGATCGCGCTGCGGTACCCACCAACCACGCCCTTGAGGAGGGCCTATGAGCAATGGAGATGGAGTGACGGCGACCCTGTCGGATGCCGTTGAAACTGCGAAGGAGAAGGTTGCGGAAGTCGGCGGCGCGATGGCCACCACCGCCAGCGCCACCGTGGCGAAGGTGAAGAAGGCCGCGAAGTCGGCCGAGAAGAAGGTGAAGACCGAAGTGGCCAAGGCCAGGAAGGCGGTCGGCAAGACCGTGGCCAAGGCCAAGAAGAAGCTCGAAGCCGCCAGCAAGGACGCCAAGAAGGAAGTGGCCGCGCTGAAGAAGAAGGTCGCCGCCAAGAAGGCCGCCACCAAGAAGGCGGTGAAGAAGGTCGCGGCCAAGAAGCCGGCGGCGAAGAAGGCCGCCAAGAAGGTGGTGAAGAAGGCCGCCGCCAAGAAGGCCGTGGCCAAGAAGGCGGTGAAGAAGGCCGTGAAGAAGGTCGCGGCCAAGAAAGCCGTGGCCAAGAAGGCGGTCGCCAGGAAGCCGGCGGCGAAGAAGGCCGCCAAGAAGGCCGCCCGCAAGTAAGCCGTTCCCTTTGCGCCCGCCCGGCCATGCCGGGCGTGGCGCGCAACCCGCAACGCACAGACAGCCAGAGTCAGGACCATGACCGTCAGGATCGAGAAGAAAATCAAGGGCTATGCCGTCGTCACCCCGGACGACAAGGCGAAGGAAAGCGCCAGGGCCGCGGAACCCGCCGCGCCGGCCGCCGCCCCCGACGACAACGTGATCCAGATGCACGAGCGCATCGAGCGCCCGGAAGTCCTGATCGGCAGCACCTACAAGATCAAGTCGCCGCTGGTGGAGCACGCCATGTACGTGACCATCAACGATATCGTGCTCAATGCCGGCACCGAGCACGAACACCGCCGCCCGTTCGAGATCTTCATCAACAGCAAGTCGATGGAGCATTTCCAGTGGATCGTGGCGCTGACCCGCATCCTGTCGGCGGTATTCCGCAAGGGCGGCGACGTCACTTTCCTGGTGGACGAGATGAAGGCGGTGTTCGATCCCAAGGGCGGCTACTTCAAGGCCGGCGGCGTGTACATGCCGTCCCTGGTGGCGGAGCTGGGCAGCATCGTGGAAGACCACCTGAAGTCCATCGGCATGCTGCACGACCCGGAGATGAGCGAGCACCAGCGCGCGCTGATCGCCGAGAAGCGCAAGCAATTCGAGGCGCGCGCAAAAAAAAACGCTGAGTCAGGCCCGGCCGGCCTGACGGGCAGCGCCGACGAGCATCCGGAAGACATCGCCGTGACCGGCGACGGCGCCAGCTTCCCGCCCAGCGCTACCATGTGCCACAAGTGCAACACCAAGGCCCTTGTGCTGATGGACGGGTGCGCGACTTGTTTGAATTGCGGGTATAGCAAGTGCGGGTGAGCGCGAAGCGCAGCTGAGTCACAAGGGCGGGGTCAGGTTCGGAAGTGAGCCTGGCCCCGTTTTCGTTAATACGCATTCGCTGGGGCAGATCAACCATGCGTTGCTAAACCGGAGAACGGGGTCAGGTTCACTTTTTCGATCCTTCCCTCTCATCAGAGCTAAGCTGTCCCAGTTGCGGGTAGCAGAGGTGGACCGGATGAGGCACCGAGTCGGATGGGGTCTGGGCCTTCCGCTGCTTGTCCTGGTTGGCCTGGCCGCCGTGGACGCGCAGGCGCGGGTGGTGGTGGAGACGCTGCACTCCACGGCGCTGCGCGGCAACGCGATCGGGGATTCGCCGGACCGTGCGATCACGGTCTATCTGCCGCCCAGCTACGACGCGCAAGCCACCCGGCGCTATCCGGTGGTGTATCTGCTGCACGGGGCCACGTCCGAGCCGGGCGAGTGGTTCGACGGCAGCTACCAGGGCATGGATCTCGGCGCCGCGCTGGACCGGATGGCCGGCCCCGGCGAGTTCATCGTGGTGATGCCGGCGGCGAACAATCGCTACGGCGGTTCGTTCTACGTCAACTCCGCCCGCTTCGGCCGCTGGGAGGACTTCGTGGCGAAGGAGCTGGTGGCGTTCGTCGATGCGCGCTTCCGCACGCGGCCGGAGCGGCGCGCGCGGGGGTTGGCGGGGCAGTCGATGGGCGGGTTCGGCGCCCTGTACCTGGCCGGGCGGCATCCCGACACGTTCGCCTATGTGTATGCCGTCAGCCCCTGCTGCCTGGGTTTCGTCGGCGACCTGGCGCAGGCGGGCGCGCGCTGGCGGCAGCCTCTCGGCGGCTGGCTGCGCGCGATGGCGATGGCCTTCGCCGCGCCGGGCAACACCGCCCCGGAGGCGGAGCCGCCGCTGCCGTTCACGGCCACGCCCGACGGTGGCGTTGAGCCGCACGCGGCCGTCGAGGCAGCGTGGAAGCGCTACATGCCGCTGTATCGGCTCGAGCGCGACCCGGCCGGCTATCGCCGCCTGTGCGGGATCGCCTTCGACGCCGGGCTGCAGGACCAGATCACCAGCGTGACGGCCGGCGCGCGCGCGTTTTCGCAGGCGCTGGATCGGCACGGTATCGCGCATGCCTTCGCCACCTACGACGGCACCCACACCGACCACACCCGCGAACGCTTCGAGACCGCGATGCTGCCCTTCTTCGCGCGCGCCTTCGCTTCGGCCGCCGCGCCGAAGGCGTGTGCGCGGTAGGCGAGGCATCGCGACACCGATCACCCGATGGCAGGCGCGGCGACGCGCCCTTCCCGGCCACCTGTCGATTCACGCCACGCCGGATCGTCGCAGCGGGACACCCCTTCCGGAGGACGCCCCATGAAATACCTCGGCCTTGCCTACTTCACCCCCGAACGCTTCGCTGCGCTTCCGCCCGACGCCGTGAAGGCGCTGGTCAGCCAATGCCCGCCGCTGGACCAGGCGATGCGCGCCACCGGCAAGGTGCGGCTGTCCGCCTCGCTGGGCGACCTGGACACCTGGGCCACGCTGCGCCCGCGCGACGGCAAGACGCACGTCAGCGACGGCCCCTACGCGGAGGCCAAGGAGGTGGTGGGCGGTCTATTCATCATCGAAGCCGACAGTCGCGACGAGGCGCTGCGCCTGGCCGCCATGCACCCGGCCGCGCAGATCGGCGAGGAGGGCGGCTGGGCGGTGGAGCTGATTCCGCTGGAGTTCTACCTGGAGGGGTGACGCGGGCCGGCGTGGGATGCCCCCGCGCGCATTCACCGCGCCACCACGCGCGGGGCGCGAGGATGCACGCATCCCCAGCCGGAGCCTGCCCATGCTGCGTCCCCTCGCATTCGCACTTGCGCTTGCCGCCGCCACGGCCACGGCGCAGGAACCGCCGCTGCCGAACGCGCCAGTGCCGGCACTGGACCTGCAGCGCTACGCCGGCAGCTGGCACGAGATCGCGCACCTGCCGATGTTCTTCCAGCGCCAGTGCGTGGCCGACATCAGCGCCACCTACAGCCTGCGCGCGGACGGACTGGTGGGCGTGCGCAACGCCTGCCGCACCCGCGACGGAAGCTTCGACGTGTCCGATGGCGTGGCGCGCCGGGTGCCGGGCCAGCCGGGCGCGCTGCAGGTGCGCTTCGCGCCGGATTGGCTGGCGTGGCTGCCGTTCACCTGGGCCGATTACTGG
>JBKBXH010000070.1:0-6344 GCA_046313655.1 Thermomonas sp.
TCCCGGCTGCGCCTGCGCCAGCGCCGCCAGCCGCCGGACCGCCCCCGCGGCGTCCCCCAGGGCCGTCTCCGCCATGCCCAGCACGAGCTCGCCGCCGGGATGTCCGGGCGCGGCCTCGAGGATCGCCCGCGCCTGTCCGGCGGCCAGCTCCGGCCGGGTCTCCAGCAGGCGCAGGGCATGCGCCAGCGCGGCATCCAGGCCGGCGACCGGGGCCTGCGCCTCCACGCTCACCGGGCGTCGCTCCCGCACGCGGACGCGCGTCCGCGCCGGTGGCACCGGCAACTGCCCGCATGGATGCGCATGGCGACCTCCCCGACCGTGACTACCGGCATGTTGCCACGCCGGCGCGGTTCGCACATCGTGCGGGAATTACCGTCCGCATGACGCCGGGGATTCCATGCACAGCCGCCACCGGGCAACGCTTGCCCTGTCCACCCTGCTCGTCCTGATGCCGGCCCTGGCCGCTGCCAGGACGCCCTCCGCCAGCCCCGCCACGCCCGCCACGCCCACCGGCTGCGCGACCATCCCGCTGGCCGCGCCGGATGCGGCCGCGGTGCGCGTGGCCAGCGCGGCCGACGCCTGGGGCGGCCCGCGCACGGGCAAGGAGGCCACCCTCTCCGACCGCGTGGTGGAGTATTCGATCGACGCCGAGCTCGACCCGGCCAAGCACACCGTCGCCGGCAAGCAGACCCTGACCTGGCGCAACCGCAGTGCGCAGCCGGTGTGCAGCGTGTACCTGCATCTATACCTCAACGGTTTCGACGGCCCCGGCAGCACCTTCATGACCGAGCAGCGGGCCAGCAGCAGCGGCTTCCGCAGCAACGTCGCCACCAAGGACGGCGAATACGGCTACATCCGCCTCGACAAGGTGGCGCAGGCCGGGCAGGCGGCGAAGTGGACCTTCGTGCAGCCGGACAACGGGCCGAAGACCGACCGCAGCGTGGTCCGCATCGACCTGCCGCAGCCGGTGGCGCCGGGCGCCTCCACCACCCTGGCCATCGACTTCTTCGACCAGCTGCCGCGGGTGGTGGCGCGCACCGGCTACTACGGCAGCTTCCACCTGGTCGGCCAGTGGTTCCCGAAGATCGCGGTGCTGGAGCTGCCGGGCGAACGCGGCGCGCTCGCACCGCGCTGGAACGCCCACGAGTTCCACCTGCACAGCGAGTTCTACGCCGACTACGGCCGCTATGACGTGCGCATCACCGTGCCCAAGGACTACACCGTCGGCGCCACCGGCCAGCAGGTGGGCGCCCCGGTGGAGAAGGGCGGCAAGACCACCCACCGCTACGTGCAGGACGACGTGCACGACTTCGCGTGGACCGCCGACAAGCGCTTCGCCAAGCCGCTGGTGAAGACCTGGGCCGGCCCGCGCGGCCCGGTGGAAGTGAAGGTGCTGTATCCGCCGGAATACGCCAGCAACGCCGGGCCGGTGTTGCAGGCCACCATCGATGCGCTGGACTACTTCTCGAAGACGCTGGGCGCCTACCCCTACAAGACCGCCACCGCGGTGGTGCCGCCCTACGGCGCCAAGGAAGCCGGCGGCATGGAGTACCCCACCTTCTTCACCGCCGACAACACCGACACCGTGACCCCCGGCAGCCTGCAGCGCTGGATGCTGGATTTCGTCACCGTGCACGAATTCGGCCACGGCTACTTCTACGGCATCCTCGGCTCCAACGAGTTCGAGGAACCCATACTCGACGAGGGCATGAACGAATACTGGGACCAGCGCATGATGACCGCGCGCCGGCAGGACCTGCAGCTGCGCGGCCCGTGGACGCGCTGGTTCGGGATCGGCACCCGGATCACCCCGTTCGACATGGAGCGCCTGGGCGCCTCGCTGCAGGACCCGGCCGACCCGCTGGGCGCCAACTCGTGGGACCGCCTGTCCAGCGCCAGCTACGGCACCGTGTACTCGCGCACCGCCACCGCCATGCGCCAGATCGAGGCGCTGGTGGGCACCCCGGCGATGGAGCGTGCGATGAAGCTGTACTACGAGCGCTGGAAGTTCCGCCACCCGTCGGCGGCCGACCTGCGCGATGCGCTGGCCGAAGGCACCGGCAAGCCCGAAATCGTGGATGCCGCGTTCGATGCCTACGTGTATTCCACCGGCCGCACCGACGACCGCATCGCCAGCCTGTCCAGCCACGAAGTGCTGCCGCATCCCGGCTACCACGCCTACCAGGGCCGCCAGGTGCTGGTGGGCAGCAAGGCCATCGACGCCGCGATCGCCAAGCGCCGCGAGGCGTGGAAGAAGGCGCATCCGGACGCCAAGCCCGGGCACGGCGCCTTCCCCTACCGCACCACGGTGGTGGTCCGCCGCGACGCGGTGAAGCCGCCGCAGACCCTGCGCATCCACTTCGCAGACGGCAGCCACCGCGACTATCCGGTCACCGCCCAGAACAGCTGGCAGCGCTTCGTGGTGGTGGCCCCGGCCAAGGCGGTCTCGGCCCAGCTCGATCCGGATGACCTGGTGCGAATGGACGCCAACCGCCTCAACGACGGCCGCACGCTGGAGCCGAAGCCGCAGGCCTCGCGCCGCTGGTTCGGCGAATTCACCGCACTGCTGCACTCCCTGCTGGCCCTGCTGGCCACGGTCTGAAGAGGCGCTACCCGATGACTACCTCGATCCGTCCCCTCCGTGCCCGCGCCGCCGCCCCGCGCGCCCTCGCCGCCGCCCTGCAGTGGCGGCTGCTGCTGCTGTGGGTGGCCGCCGGCCTGGCCTGCACCCTGGTCGCCGCGCTGCCGGTGTGGAGCTGGCTGGGCAGCCTGCTGGACTATTCCCCGCAGGCGCCGGCGATCGCCGCCGGTACGTTGGCGTCACCCCGGCCCTGCGGCTGGGGCACCGTCTCACGCTCGATCCAGCAGCGCTGGCCGGATGTGGCGAGCACGGCACGCACCGAAGTGACGTTCGCCTCGTACAGCCGCTCACCGCCGCGGCGGCGACTGTCGTAGACCGGCACCGGCGCGGGAGCGTAGCGGTCGTCACCGACGCGTGCGTTCCACGGCACCGGCCGCACCGACGAGATGCGGCCGTTCAGGCCCATCGCGGCCAGCGATGGGTAGCGCCCGGGGCGCAGGATGACACAGCGGCCGCCGAAGCGGGCGTCGTCGCAGGCCTCGTAGCGGTCACCGAGCACCACCGCCGACGAAGCGCGGTCGTTGAAGCCGTACTGCCGGAAGTCGGCCACCTGCTCTTCGGTAGTGAAGTGGCGGCCATCAAAGCCTTCCCGTTCGTAGAAGCTCACCTGCCCGGCCACTGGCGGCGGCGCATAGCGGTGATCGGCGAGACGCGCGTCGGCGGGCACGGCGCGCACCGACGCGATGCGGCCGCCCAGACCGATCGCGGCCAGCGAGGCATAGCGCCCCGGGCGCAGGACCACGCAGCGGCCGCGGAAGCCGACGTCGTCGCAGACCTCGTAACGGGCGCCGACCACCACTGCCGACGCTGCGCGGTCGTTGAAGCTGGACCGTTGCAGGTTGGCCACCTGCCTGGTGATCCTGAAGGCACGGCCATCGAAGCCCTCGCGCTCGAACAAGCTCACCTCTGCGGCCACCACCGGCGCAGGGGCGTAGCGGCGGTCGTCGACGCGCGCATCGCTGCTCACTGCCCGGGCCGAGGACACGCGCTCGGTCAGGCCCATCGCGGCCAGCGAAGGGTAGTTGCCCGGGCGCAGCACGACGCAGCGGCCGCCGTAGCGGGTGTCCTGGCAGACTTCCCAGCGTTCACCGACGACGACTGCCGAGGAGGCGCGGTCGCTGAAGCCGTAGCGCTCGAACGCCGGGACCTGCTGCGACGCCGTGAAGGACCGGCCCGCGAAGCCCTCCCGTTCGTAGAAGGTGACCTCGGCGACGGCGGCGCCCGCGACGACCACGCCCACCACCACTCCCAGCATGCTTTTCAGCCAGACCTTCATCCTGAAGCTCCCCCAAAGACCTTGCGCAGCATGCGCCACAGGCCGCGTCAGCGTCTGTGCGCAGTCGTACACAGCGGCACGCTGGGGTCACGCGGGTGTCTGCGCGGCCCACTTGCCGACCCCGCGATTCGGCGCTGATCGGGCGGCCCGGCCGGCGCCGGCTCGGACGACCGCGCCGAACCAGGCGCCGACGCCCGCGGTGATGGCCATCGCCAGCGCACCCCAGAACGCCACTCGCGAGGCGCCGAGCACGGCAGCCCGCATCGGACCGCTGCGCGGTCGGTGCGGTCGGTGCGTCGGCGCTCGATGCGGTCGCGGTGCACGACGCTCGCGGGGCATCGTCCGTGTCGGCGTCGGTCTGCGCGATGCGCGCGTCCGCAGGTCCCCGGTCGCGTCGACGCCGGAGCATTGCCAGATGCGGCGGCAGCGGGCCGGGCCCGGCTGGACCCATGCGGGGAGATGACGCGTCGACCTCGTGCACAGGGATCGGACCCGGGCCCTGTTCGCCAGCGCACAGACCCGCAGGCGCGGGGCGCAACAGACTGAATGCCCGCCGCGGCACGGAGCCGGGGCCCTCCACGCGAGAGGAACGATCATGACCGTCGCACGCATCACCGAGATCAGCAGCGTCAGCGCGACGAGCTTCCAGGATGCCATCCTGCAGGGTGTCGAACGCGCCAACAAGACACTGAACAACGTCATGGGCGCCTGGGTGAAGGACCAGGAGGTCACCATCGACAACGGCAAGGTGACGGGCTACAAGGTGATCCTGAAGGTGACCTTCGTCCTGTCGGACTGAGCCGACTTCGGTCGGCCAGCCCGCGATGCGGGTGCGGCGTGCCGATGCGCTGGCGCCACCACTGTCGGCGCGACGGCGATCGCGCCAGGCGTGACGAGGACGCACCGGGGATCGGGCGCCCGGCGCGTGAAGGTCGACCGGACAGCGCGACGTTGCGCCGCGTCAGCCTGAGGCGGGTGACGTGAAGGTGACGCTGGTCGACCCTTCGTCCGCACGTCGTCGCATCAAGAAAAAAGCACCTGGCGTTGCCGCCAAGTGCCTGATCCTTCTACCGAATCTGGTAGGCGCGAGAGGACTCGAACCTCCGACCCCCACCATGTCAAGGTGGTGCTCTAACCAGCTGAGCTACGCGCCTGGGTCAGCCGGGAATGATACACGATCACGCTCGAACCCCGCCTTACCACGGCCGCTCGCCAGGGTGGCGCGGGCGTGAGATCGTCAACGCACCCCGGGGCCGGAGCCGTCTGCCGGGGCATCGCCGCGCCGCCCCAGGTCTCGTTGACTTGCAGAGGGGACAGGCTGGGCGCGGCCCGGCCCTTGGGAGCGCTCAACGCCGGCGCGCGAGGCGCACGCCCGCCACGCGCGTGAGCTGGGCCAGCGCCCCCTGCAGCCGTGCCGCATCCGGCGCCTCGACGGTGAAGGTCATGCGCGCGATGCGGCCGCGGCTGTCGCGCAGGCTGTGGCTGTTGACGGCGGTGACATGCATGCGCTCCTTCGCGAAGACCTCGCTCAGGTCGCGCAGCAGCCCGGGGCGGTCGATGGCCTCGACCTGCACGTCCAGCGCGTAGAGGGCCTCGCGATCCTTCGCCGGCGCGCCCCACGCGACCTCGACCACGCGGTCGGGATGGCGGCCGGCCATGTGGCGGAAGTTGCTGCAGTCGGTGCGGTGGATCGCCACGCCGCGGCCGCGCGTGACGAAGCCGCCGATGGCGTCCGGCGGTGCCGGCCGGCAGCAGCGCGCCAGCCCGGTCAGCAGCGAGTCCACGCCCACCACCAGCACGCCGCCGCGGCCGCCGCCGCTGCGCGCACGTTGCAGCACCACGCCCTCGTCGGCCGCCGCCGGCGCCGGCTCGGCCGGGCGCAGCAGCTGCTCGATGTGGCGCAGCGAGTACTCGTCCTTGCCGACGACCTCGAACAGCTTGTCCGCGCTCCTGAACCCGAGCTGCTCGGCCAGGTGCTCGAGCTTGAGCGCGGTGCGGCCTTCGCGCTGCAGCAGCTTCTCGACCAGGTCGCGCCCACGGGCGATGGTCTCGCCCTGCTGACGGGCGTTGAACCAGGCCCGCACCTTGGCGCGCGCGCGCGCGCTCCTGAGCATCCCGGTCTCGGGGTTGAGCCAGTCCAGCGACGGCCCGCCTTCCTTCGCCGCCGTGATCTCCACCGTCTGGCCGTTGGCCAGCGGCGTGTTCAGCGGCACCATCACGCCGTCCACGCGCGCGCCGCGGCAACGGTGGCCGAGCTCGGTGTGCAGCGTGTACGCGAAGTCCACCGGCGTGCCGCCGGCCGGCAGCTCGACCAGCCCTGCGCCGAAGGCGGCCAGCGCGATCCGCCGGTAAATGCCGGTCACCCCCTGGCGGGTGAGCGGGGCGTCGCCGATCGTGTACGTCACCAGCATCGCCGCGCCTTCCACG
>JBKBXH010000071.1:0-6323 GCA_046313655.1 Thermomonas sp.
GCGGCCGCCACCCGTTCGCCGCGTAGCGGCTTGCGCCGCGCCGCCGACAGCATCGCCTCCAGCAGCCGGCGCATGTCCGCCGCGCCGCGCGCCAGCCGCGCCAGCCGCGCCTGCTGCGCGGGCGAGGTGGCCGGATCGTCCTGCAACACGTCCAGCGCACCCTGCACCACCGCCAGCGGGGTGCGCAGTTCGTGGCTGGCGTCGGCCAGGAACGCCTGCTCGCGCGCGTCCGCCTCCACCAGCCGCGCCTGGTAGCGGTCGATGGCTTCCGCCAGCCGGCCCAGGGCATCGTGGCTGAGCGCATCCGCCAGCCGGGTCGGCTGCGGCTGCGCGGGCAGCGCGTCCACCGCGCGCGCCAATGCCTGCAGCGGGCGCAGCGCGATCCCCGAGAACACCCAGCCCAGCCAGCCCGACAGCAGCGCGCCGAGGCCGATGATCAGCCCCATCAGCAGGCGCATGTGGCGCTCCATCGCCTCGATGTCGCCGAGGTCGATCACGAACACCAGGCGCCCGGCCGCGGTATCGAACACGCCGACGTGGATGTCGGCATCGGCCGGGTCCTCGTGCACGCCCAGCGGAAAGCCGGCGTAGGCGCGCGGCAGCGCCGGGTCGTGCACGCGATAGCCGCGCAGGCGCTGGGTCTGCGGCAGCTGCGCCGATTGCCCCTGCGCCAGCCGGCGGCCGTAGTCCTCGGCCTGGCCGCGCAGGATCTCGCGCGAGACGATGTATTCGTCGTCGTAGGCCGCGCGCATCAGCACCAGCGCTGCCAACCCCGACAGCAGCAGCCCCAGCAGGGTGGCCAGCAGCGCGAAGCGCCAGCGCAGCGGCAGGCGCGGCCTCATTCCGGCGCCGCCAGGCGATAGCCGACCCCGCGCACCGCGTGCAGCAGCGGCCGTCCGAACGGCTTGTCGATCGCATTGCGCAGTTCGTACACCTGGGTCTGCAGCGCGGCCACGTCGGCGCCACCGCGCCAGGCGCTCTCGATCAGCGCGGCGTGGCTGACGATGCGCGGCGCCTCGCGCAGCAGCGCCTGCAGCAACGCGCCCTGCAGCCGGGTCAGCGGGATCCGCCGGCCCTCGCGCTGCGCGGTCAGGCTGCGCGGGTCGTAGGACAGCCCGGCGAACGCCGGCAGCGCCTCCGGCAGCGGCCGCGCGCGCCGGCGCAGGGCGCGGATGCGCGCCTCCAGCTCGGGCATCGCGAACGGCTTCACCAGGTAGTCGTCGGCGCCCTCGGCGAAGCCGCGCAGCTTGTCGTCGAGGGTGTCGCGCGCGGTCAGCATCAGCACCGGTACCCCGTGCCCGGCCTCGCGCAGGCGCCGGCACAGGGCCAGCCCGTCCAGCCGCGGCAGCCCGAGGTCGAGCACGATCACGTCGGCTTCGCCACGCAGCGCACGCGCCAGCCCGGACGCGCCGTCGGCGCAGTGGTCCATCTCGTAGCCGCGCCGCTCCAGGAAATCCCAGATGCTGGCGGCGATGTCGTGCTGGTCCTCGATCAGCAGGATGCGCGCGGCAGGCGGACGGGAATCGGGCATGGGCGGCGGGGCCTGGGACACGCCTGCAAGCTTACTGCGCCGGTGCCGGCGATTCGCAGCGATGCACGCTGCCGATGGCGTCCGGCGCTGGCGACCGCCGCCGCGCGGGCGCATGCTCGCGGGCACGCCCGCCCCGGACCCCGCCCATGCGCCGCCTGCTCGCCCTGCTGCTGTCCTGCTGTCTGCCGCTGGCGCAGGCCGCCCGTCCCGCCCCGGCCGAGGTCGCGGTGCTGGTGACTCTGCACCAGATGCACGCGCAGGTGCCGGCCTATCCGCAGGCCGCGCTGGCGCAGGCGATCGAACGCCTGGCGCCGGACGTGCTCTGCATCGAGGTACGGCCCGACCACTACGCCGCGCGCGCGCCGGAGCCCAACAAGGTGGAATACCCGGGCGTGGTGTATCCGCTGATCGACGCCCGCCACTCCCGGGTGTACCCGATGGAGCCGGCCTCGCCGCGCTACGAGGCCATCCTGCAGCCGTACCTGGCCGCCAACCGCGCCTTCGCGGAGGGCCAGCCGCAGGCCGCCGCCGCGTTCTCGGCCCACGGCGAGGCGCTGTACGCGGCGCTGCGCGCCTACTGGACCAGCCCGGCACGGGTCAACGACGCGGTCACCGATGCGCAGATGCGCGCCAAGCACGCGCTGCAGGCCGGGCTGGTGGGCCCCGGCGAGGCCACCGGCTGGGAGGCATGGAACGGCGAATTCCTCGCCACCATCGCGCGCGCCGCGCGCGAGAACCCGGGCAAGCGGGTCGTGGTGCTGGTCGGCGCCGAGCACGGCTACTGGCTGCGCGCGGCGCTGGCGAAGACGCCCGGCGTGCGCCTGCTGGACACCGCCGCGCTGCTGGCGGCGCCCGCCGGCTGAAGGCCGCGCCGGCATAATGGCGCGGCCCCGATCGCAGGAACCGCGCATGCTGCTGGACACCGTCGAACACGAAACCGCGCCCGATCCGCAGTGGGCCGTGCTGTGGCTGCACGGGCTGGGCGCCGACGGCCACGACTTCGCGCCGATCGTGCCGGAGCTGGTGCGCGCCGGCTGGCCGCCGCTGCGCTTCGTGTTCCCGCATGCGCCGCTGCGCGCGGTGACGATCAACGGCGGCATGCGCATGCGCGCCTGGTACGACATCCGCGACCTCGACCTCGCCCATCGCGCCGACCTCGCCGGCGTGGACGCCTCGCTGGCGCAGGTGCAGGCGCTGATCGAACGCGAGGCGGCGCGCGGCATCCCGCCGCAGCGGCTGCTGCTGGCCGGGTTCTCGCAGGGCGGCGCGGTCACCCTGGCGGCCGGGCTGGCGCGGCAGGTGCCGCTGGCCGGGCTGGTAGCGCTGTCCACCTACCTGCCGATGCCGGCGCAGACCGCGCGCGAACGCCTGCAACCGCAGGCGGCGGCGCAGCCGCTGTTCATGGCGCATGGGACATTCGACCCGGTGGTGCCGCTGGCCGCCGGCGAGGCCGCGGCGGAGCTGCTGCGCGGGTTCGGCTTCGCGGCCGCGCTGCGCCGCTACCCGATGCAGCACGCGGTGTGCGCGGAGGAGATCGCCGACCTCGGCGACTGGATGACGGCGCGGCTGGGCGCGGGCTGAGGCGCCCGCCCCGGCGGGCCGGGATGACGCGCGCGCCGCGCCGCGGCTACCATCGCGGCGAAGGCGGGGACCGGCTTCGGAGGGAGGGCGGATGGCCACGCGACCGCTGCAGGTATTGATCGTCGATGACGAGCCACTGGCGCGCACCCGCTTGCGTGCGCTGCTGGACGCCCAGCCCGGGGTGCAGGTAGCCGGCGAGGCGGGCGATGGCGAGGCCGCGCTGGAGGCCTGCCAGCGCCTGCATCCGGACCTGGTGCTGCTGGACATCGCGATGCCCGGGCTGGACGGGATGCAGGCCGCGCACCGGCTGGCGGCGTGCCGGCCGCAGCCGGCGGTGGTGTTCTGCACTGCATTCGACGCGCATGCGCTGTCCGCATTCGAAGCGCAGGCGCTGGATTACCTGGTGAAGCCGGTGCGCGCCGAGCGCCTGGCGCAGGCGCTGGACAAGGCGCGCACCTTCCTCGCCGGGCGCGATGACGGCGGTGCCGGCACGCCGCCCGGACGCGACCACCTGTGCGCGCGCCTGCGCGGCAGCCTGCGGCGGATCCCGGTGGAGGACATTCGCTACCTGCAGGCCGACGAGAAATACGTGGTGGTGCACCACGCGCGCGGCGAGGACCTGATCGAGGAGCCGCTGAAGGCGCTGGAAACCGAGTTCGCCGGGCGCTTCGTGCGCATCCATCGCAACTGCCTGGTGGCGCGCGCGCAGCTGGTGGAACTGCGGCGCACCGCGGACGGCCACGTGCAGGCGGTGCTGCGCGACGTGACGCAGCCGCTGGAGGTCAGCCGGCGCTGCCTGCCGCAGTTGCGCGAGACGCTGCGGCTCGCCTGAGCGCCCGCTGCCGCCGCAGCGGCAGCGGAAGCGGCCACGGAACGGCGATAATCCGCGCATGACCCGCCTGCGCATCGCCACCCGCAAGAGCCCGCTCGCCCTGTGGCAGACCGAGCACGTCGCCGCCCGCCTGCAGCAGGCGCACCCTGACCTCACGGTCGAGCTGGTGCCGCTGAGCACCCGCGGCGACGAGATCCTCGACCGCTCGCTGGCGGCGATCGGCGGCAAGGGCCTGTTCCTGAAGGAACTGGAGCTGGCGATGCAGCGCTTTGATGCCGACTGCGCCGTGCATTCGCTCAAGGACGTGCCGATGGAGCTGGAGCCGGGCTTCGCGCTGGGCGCCATCCTCGCCCGCCACGACCCGGCCGATGCCTTCGTCAGCCCGCGCTTCGCGGACCTGGCGGCGTTGCCGGCGGGCGCGCGGGTCGGCACCTCCTCGCTGCGCCGGCAGGCGCAGCTGCGCGCGCTGCGCCCCGACCTCGACCTGCGCGACCTGCGCGGCAACGTGAACACCCGCCTGGCCAAGCTCGATGCCGGCGACTACGACGCGATCGTGCTGGCCTGCGCCGGGCTGGAACGGCTGGGGCTGGGCGCGCGCGTGCGCGCGCGGCTGGCCGCGCCAGACTGGCTGCCGGCGCCGGCGCAGGGCGCGATCGCGATCGAATGCCGCAGCGACGATCCCGCCACCCGCGCGCTGTGCGCGGCGCTGGACGATCCCGCCACCCGCACCTGCGTGGAGGCCGAGCGCGCGATGAACCGCGCCTTGCACGGCAGCTGCCACGTGCCGGTAGCGGCGCTGGCCACCCTGGCCGGCGCGCGCCTGCACCTGCAGGGGCTGGTCGGCAGCGCGGGCGACGGCCGCCGGGTGCGGGCGCAGGCGGAGGGCGCGGCGGACGCGCCGGAGGCGCTCGGGCAGGCGGTGGCGCAGGCGCTGCTGGCGCAGGGCGCGCGCGCACTGCTCGACGCTGGCTGAGACCGGCCGCGGCCGGCGTGGCCGCGATGCCTGCGTCAGAACGCGTATTTCAGCTTCACCGTGGCGTCGGTCTGGTCGCGCCCGGCCAGGTCGCGGTCGCGCCGCATCTCGACCCCGGAACTCAGGGTCAGCGCCGGCTGCAGCTGCACGTTCAGCAGCAGGCTGTTGCGCAGGAACGCGCCGTGCTGGCCGGTTTCCAGCCGGGTCACCTGCGACAGCCGCGCGTACCGCCCCAGCGCCTGGTTCCATTCCAGCTGGCCGCGCACGATCGGGCCGGTGCCGGCGATGCCGTCGTCGGCGTAGGGCTTCAGGCGGTAGCCGGTGTCCACCGACAGCTTCACGCTGGTGTCGCGGGTCTGCAGCGCCTGCAGGCCGTACTGCATGCCCACCCGCGCATTGCTGCCCTGCGCCTTCACCCAGTCGCGGGTGGCGCCGGGCACGCGCAGGCGGCCGCCGCCGCCGGGCAGGTCGTCCGGCCCGACCCGGCGCTGACCCAGCGGGATCGCCGGCATCGCCTCCACCACCCACTCCCCGTTGGCGCAGCGCGCGGCCAGGCAGCGCGGCGGATCCAGCAGGCGCTGCACCACCTCCGGCTGCAGCACCGGCAACGGGGGAACGGCGAGGGCGGTCGGCGGTGCGCTGAACACCAGCCACAGCAGGGGCAGCATCGGCGGCGCGTTCGGGAGGGGCTCGGGGGCGAGTCTAGCGAATCCGGCGCCGCCCGCCGATGAACGCGCGGCGTGCACGCCGGGCACGCGGGCGACTGCCGCATAATCCGGGCATGGACCGCTACGAACGCATCATCGCCCTCGACCGCAGCCTGCGCGCCGCACGCCGGCCGGTGACCGTGGCCCACCTGCAGGACGAACTGGGCTGCTCGCGCGCCACCGTGTACCGCGATATCGCCTTCCTGCGCGATGCGCTGATGGCCCCGGTGGTGGGCGACGGCGAGGCCGGCTTCCACTACGACAAGGCCGAGGCCGAGCGCTTCGAGCTGCCGGGTCTGTGGCTGAGCTCGGAGGAGCTGCACGCGCTGCTGGCCGCGCAGCAGCTGCTGGCGCGCAGCAGCGGCGGGATGTTGTCGTCGGCGCTGGCGCCGTTGCAGCAGCGGGTGGAGAAGCTGCTGGACGCGCAGTCCGGCGGCAAGCGCTGGCCGCTGGAGCGGGTGCGGGTGTTGCCGCACCGCGGGCGCCGGATGGACGAGCACGTGTTCCGGATCGTCGCCTCGGCGGTGCTCGACCGCCGCATGCTCGGGTTCGACTACCGCGCGCGCACCACCGACGAGCGCACCCGGCGCACGGTCAGCCCGCAGCGCCTCACCCACTACCGCGACAACTGGTACCTCGACGCCTGGGACGAGGACCGCGAGGCGCTGCGCAGCTTCTCGATCGACCGCATCGGCGGCG
>JBKBXH010000072.1:0-6320 GCA_046313655.1 Thermomonas sp.
ACGATAGCACGCGGCAGCGGCGCCGGCTTGTCAAGCCGCAGGCGCGTCCGCGCTCACTTTCCGATGCAGAAGCTGGCGAAAATGTGACCGAGTAGCGCATCCGCGTCCACCCGGCCGCCGATCTCGCCAAGGCTGGCATGCGCCGCCGCGTGCTTCGACAATGGGCGCCGATGTCACGCGATCCCCTCCACGGCCTCAACCCCCCGCAACGCGCCGCGGTCCTGCACGTCGAGGGCCCGC
Organism: Thermomonas sp.; assembly: GCA_046313655.1. Lineage (GTDB taxonomy): Bacteria > Pseudomonadota > Gammaproteobacteria > Xanthomonadales > Xanthomonadaceae > Thermomonas. Next base: position 241 of record JBKBXH010000072.1, read on the forward strand.
TGCTGGTGCTGGCCGGCGCCGGCAGCGGCAAGACCCGGGTGATCGTGGAGAAGATCGCGCACCTGGTGCAGAGCGGGCGCTACCCGGCGCGGCGGATCGCGGCGATCACCTTCACCAACAAGTCCGCGCGCGAGATGCGCGAGCGCGTCGGCAAGCGCCTGAAGGGCGACACCGCGCAGGCGCTGACCGTCAGCACCTTCCACGCGCTGGGGCTGCGGATCGTGCAGACCGACCACGCCAAGCTGGGCCTGCGCCGCGGCTTCTCGATCTTCGACGCCGACGATTCCGCTTCGCAGGTCAAGGACCTGCTGCCGCCCGGCAGCAAGCCCGACGCGGTGGCGGCGATGCAGCAGCTGATCAGCCGCGCCAAGAACGCCGGGCTGTCGCCGGAGCAGGCGGCGGAGGCCGCGCGCAGCACCCGTGAGCACGAAGCCGCGGCGCTGTACGCGCGCTACCAGCAGCGGCTGGCTGCGTTCAACGCGGTGGATTTCGACGACCTGATCCGGCTGCCGGTGCAGCTGCTGGAGAACGACGAAGAGGCGCGGATGGGCTGGCGCGAGCGCATCGGCTACCTGCTGGTGGACGAGGCGCAGGACACCAACGACGCGCAGTACCGGCTGCTGAAGGCGATCTCCGGCGCGGCCGGGCAGTTCACCTGCGTGGGCGACGACGACCAGAGCATCTACGCCTGGCGCGGCGCCAACCCGGACAACCTGCTGGCGCTGGGCAGCGACTACCCGGCGCTGAAGATCATCAAGCTGGAGCAGAACTATCGCTGCGCGGGCCGGGTGCTGCGCGCCGCCAACGCGCTGATCGCCCACAACCCGCACGAGCATCCCAAGACGCTGTGGAGCGAGGCCGCCGACGGCGAGCGCATCCGCGTGTGGGAATGCCGCGATGCCGCGCACGAGGCCGAGAAAGTAGCGGCCGAGATCCAGTTCATCGCCAAGCAGCATGCCGCCGATGACGGCAGCCTGCCGTGGGGCGAGTTCTGCATCCTGTTCCGCGGCAACCACCAGAGCCGCGCGCTGGAGAAGGCGCTGCAGCTGCTGCGCATCCCCTACCACCTCAGCGGCGGCACCGCCTTCCTCGACCGCGGCGAAGTGAAGGATGCGCTGGCCTGGCTGCGCCTGCTGGCCAACCCCGACGACGACGCCGCCTTCCTGCGCGCGGTGCAGTCGCCCAACCGCGGCGTCGGCGCCGGCACCCTGGCGAAACTGGGCGAACTGGCCCACCAGAAGCACCTGCCGCTGGCGCGTGCCGCCGAGTCGATGGCGGTGGCGCAGCAGCTGCCGGCGCGCGCGGCCAACGCCCTGCACGGCTTCTCCGCGATCGTGCAGGGCCTGCGCGCGGACGCCCACACGCTGCCGCCGGCCGAGCTGGTGCGCAGGCTCAACGAACGCTCGGGCCTGCTGGCCGCACTGCGCGCCACCTGCAAGGACGAGGCGCAGTTCCAGGCGCGCCGGCGCAACCTCGACGAACTGGCCGACTGGTTCGACGGGCCCAAGACCTCCGGCCCCGGCGAACTCGCCGCCGCGCTGGCGCTGCTCTCGCACGCCGACAAGGGCGAGGCCGGCAACCAGGTGCGGCTGATGTCGATGCACGCCTCCAAGGGCCTGGAGTTCCGCTTCGTGTTCATCGTCGGGGTGGAGGACGGCAACCTGCCGCACGAGGCCAGCCTCGAGGAAGGCCGCATCGACGAGGAGCGGCGGCTGTTCTACGTCGGCATCACCCGCGCCAAGGAACGGCTGTGGCTGTCGTACGCGAAGGAAGCCCAGCGCTGGGGCGACAAGCTGCGGCTGTCGCCCAGCCGCTTCCTGGACGAGCTGCCCGCGGCCGAGCTGCAGCGCGACGGCGCCGACCCCGAAGCCGAGGCCGCGCAGCGGGCCGAGCGCCGCCGCGCCAGCTTCGCCGACATCCAGGCCCTGCTGGCGGACTGACCCGGCCGCGGCCGGGTACCCGCGAACACGGTGGTCATCCCCCGGTCGTACAATCGGCCGCATTCGTCTTTCCGGAGTTCCGCCATGCGTTCCCCCCTCGTCGTCTCCGTGCTGGCCGCCGCGCTGGCACTGTCCGCCTGCCAGAGCGTGCCGCAGGCCGCGCAGGCGCCCGCCGCCGCGCCGGCAGTGGTCGTGGCGGCCGCGCCCGCACCGGCGCCCGCCGCGCTGCCCAACGACAACCTCAACGCCACCCTGTGGATGCAGCAGACGGTGGAATACGCCGCCGTCGCCCAGACCGTGTACCGCGCGGCCGAGTCGCGCCTGGACCAGGCGCTGAAGGACAAGCGCTGGAGCGCGCTGGTGCCGGAGGAACGCGAGAAGCCGGATGCCAACCTCCCGCCCGCGGTGATCGTGGACGTGGACGAGACCGTGCTCGACAACTCGCCCTACCAGGCGCGGCTGGTGCGCAACGGCGAGGAATACAACGAGGTGACCTGGGCCGACTGGGTGAACGAGCGCAAGGCGCGCGCGATCACCGGCGCGGTGGCCTTCGCCAAGGCCGCGGCGGCGCGCGGCATCACCGTCATCTACATCTCCAACCGCGCGGTGGACCTCGACAAGCCGACCTTCGAGAACCTGAAGTCGGAAGGCTTCCCGATCAAGGACGACAGCGTGTTCATGGGCCTGGGCACGGTGGTGTCGGGCTGCGAGCAGAACGGCAGCGAGAAGGACTGCCGGCGCCGCCTGGCCAGCCGCAGCTACCGCATCCTGCTGCAGGTCGGCGACCAGCTGGGCGATTTCGTGCAGATCGTCAGCAACACGCCGGAAGGCCGCGCCGCGCTGTTCAAGCAGTACCAGGACTGGTTCGGCCAGCGCTGGTTCATGCTGCCCAACCCGACCTACGGCAGCTGGGAGCCGGCGATCTTCAACAACGACTGGAGCCAGCCGGCCGACGCGCGCCGCAAGGCCAAGCAGGACGCACTGAAGATTGATTACTGAATCAATCAGTTATCCGTCATTTTTGATGCTTGAAATGAATTCTGCGGGGCGCTAGGCTGGTCCCATCCGGCACGGCCCGGAACCCCGCCACAACTGCTGTCCTCCGGCCCCGCCGGACTTGAAGGAGGCCCCGGGCCTCCTTTTTCTTGCCACTCACACCCGGTCGTGCTGGCGGTAGGCGTGCTCGGGGCGGTGCCGCAGGGCCGCGGTCTCGCCGCGGCGCAGGGCCGTCAGGCTGGCGGCGGCGACCAGCAGCACGCCCGCCGTGGCCCAGAACGCGGCCGGGAAATGCGCCAGCTGCGGCGGTGCCGCCGGGCTAGGATTGCCGCCCAGTTGCAGCACCAGTGCCGACAGCGAGATGCCCGCGGTCAGCCCGGCCTGCTGCGCCACCGCCGACAGCCCGGTGGCGCGCCCCATTTCTTCCTCGGTCGCATCCACGAACACCACGCCGTTGAGGCCGGTGAACACCAGCGCCTGGGCAAACCCGGCCACCAACACCAGCGGCACGATGCGGAGGTAATCCACGCCCTGGATGGTGCCCAGCCCGAGGAAGGCCGCGGCGCTCACCAGCGTGCCCACCAGCAGGGTGCGGCGGAACCCGAAGTGGTCGAGGATGCGGGGCGCCAGCGCGCGCATGGTCAAGCCACCGATGGCGAACAGGCCGCTGAGCAGGCCGGAAATCAGGATCGGCAAGCCCAGCCCGACCTGGAACAGCAGCGGCAGCAGGAACGCCGCGGCCCCGCCGCTCATGCGGAAGATGGTTCCCGAGACGATGCCGACGGTGAATGTGTGGTGGCGGAACAGGCGCGGATCGACCAGCACATCGGTGCGCCCGCGCGCGCGCCGGACATAGAGCAGCATCGCCGTCGCCCCGATCGCCATCGCACCCAGCGCCACCGGGGTGGAGACCAGGTGCTCGCCGATGCAGGACAGCCCGAACAGGAAAGCACCCAGCCCCAGCGCGGACAGCACGAACCCGCTGCGGTCGAGCGGCGGCACCGGCTCGGGCGCGACGCGCGGGATCAGGCGCAAGGCCAGCGCGATCGCGGCCAGCCCGACCGGCAGGTTGATCAGGAAGATCCAGCGCCAGCCGAGCGCCTGGGTCACCGCCGCGCCGACCAGCGGCCCCAGCGCCGGGCCCATCAACGCCGGCACCGTGATCCATGCCAGCGCCTGCACCATGTCCACCTTGGCGACCCCGCGCAGCACGATTAGACGCCCGACCGGCACCATCATCGCGCCGCCGCTGCCCTGCACCGCGCGCGCCAGCACCAACCCGGGCAAGGTGGATTGCATGGCGCACAGCGCCGAGCCCGCGAGGAACACGACCATCGCCGCCACGAACACCCGGCGCGCGCCGAAGCGGTCGGCCAGCCAGCCCGAGACCGGCACCATCGCCGCGAACGCGACCAGGTAGGTGGACAGCGCCAGCTTCAACGACAGCACCGGCACCGACAGGTCGCGCGACAGCGTTGGTAGCGCGGTCGCCAGCACAGTGGCGTCGGTGGTTTCCATCAGCATGGCCAGCGCCACGATCAGCGGCACCACCACGCGCGCACGAAGATCCGGGCGAATTCCCGCGCCCTGAACCGCCGGTACCGATTCCGCCATCAACGCTCCAGGATCGCCACCACGCCCATGCCGCCGGCGGTGCAGATCGACACCAGGCAACGGCCGCCGCCGCGCTGTTTCAGCTCCTTGGCGGCGGTGGCGACGATGCGCGCGCCGGTGGCGGCGAACGGATGCCCGGTGGCCAGCGAGGAGCCGTTCGGGTTGATCCGGTTGGGGTCGATCCGGCCCAGCGGGGCGGATAGCCCGAGGCGGTCGCGGCAGTAGTCTGCGCTCTCCCAGGCGCGCAGGGTGCACAGCACCTGCGCCGCGAACGCCTCGTGGATCTCGTAGAAATCGAAGTCCTGCAGGCTGAGGTGGTTGCGCGCCAGCATCTCCGCCACCGCGATGGTGGGTGCCATCAGCAGGCCCTCGCCGTGCACGAAATCCACCGCCGCCACCTGGGCGTCACGGATGTGGCACAGCACCTCGTGGCCGCGCGCGGTGGCCCAGTCGTCGCTGGCCAGCAGGCAGGCGGCGGCGCCGTCGGTGAGCGGGGTGGAGTTGCCGGCGGTCAGGGTGCCGCGGCCGGAGGTCTTGTCGAACGCGGGCTTGAGCGTGGCCAGCTTCTCGATGCTGGTGTCCGGGCGCAGGATGTTGTCGCGCGAGACGCCGCGGAAGCTCACCACCAGGTCGTCGAAGAACCCGCGGCCGTAGGCGGCAGCCAGCTTGTGGTGGGAATCGGCGGCCAGCGCGTCCTGCGCATCACGCGGGATGTTCCATTCCTTCGCCATGTCCTCGCAGTGCTGCCCCATCGACTTGCCGGTGCGCGGCTCGCCCACGCCGGGGAACTCCGGCTTCAGTTCGGACGGGCGGAAACCCTTGAACGCGGCCAGCTTCTGGCCGAGGGTCTTGGCCGCGGCCGCGCGCAGCAGGCGCTGGCGCAGGGCCTTGCCGTACACGATCGGCACGTCCGAGGTGGTGTCGGAGCCGCCGCCGATGCCGGCCTCGATCTGGCCCGTCGCGATCTTCCCGGCGATCAGCAAGAGGCTGTCCAGCGAGGTGCCGCAGGCGCGCTGCAGGGTGATGCCCGGGGTCAGCGGCGACAGCCCGGAGGAGAGCGCGGCCTCGCGCCCGAGGTTCCAGTCGGACGAGTGCTTGATCACCGCGCCCATCGCCACCTCGCCCAGCTGCTGCCCGTGCAGGCCGAACTTCTCGACCAGCGCGCCCAGCGTGCGCACCGACATGCCGAGGTTGCCGACGTCGGCGTAGGCGGTGTTCTGCCGGCAGAACGGGATGCGGACGCCACCCAGCACGGCGACGGGACGACCATGTTGCATGCTTCACCTCGAGGACGCGCCCGCGGCGCGGGCATAATGGCGAGTGTAGCGTTGTGCTTCCGAGTCGGGACTCCACATGCCGTCGAATCTTCCTGAGTCCGCCGCGTTCCGCGGCGTCGTCGCCATCGAACTGCGCGACGGTGCCCTGCCCGAACGGGCTGCCTTGGCGGCGCAGGCCGCGGGGGACGTAGCGACGCTGCTGGGCCGCGACCTCGCGAAGCTGGTGCCGGAGGTGGCCGCCTGCGAGCTGGCC
>JBKBXH010000073.1:0-6192 GCA_046313655.1 Thermomonas sp.
GGGCCTGACCTTCGTCCATCGGCGGCCACGTGGGCCTATGCTAGCGTTCCGGCTCCACGATCCCACGGAGCCCGCCATGTCCCAGCTGCCCCACGCCGCCCTGATCGCCGGCCTCGCCCTCGCCGGCGCCGCCCCCGCCCAGAACGCGCCCGACGGCGACCCCTACGCCTGGCTCGAGGACGTGCAGGGCGAGAAAGCGCTGGACTGGGTGCGCGCGCGCAACGCCCGGACCGAGACCGAGATCGCCGGCACCCCCGCGTTCAAGGCGCTGGAGGGGCAGATCCGCGCGATCCTCGATTCCGATGCCAAGATCCCCGGCGTCGAGAAGATCGGCGCCTACTACTACAACTTCTGGAAGGACGCCCGGCACCCGCGCGGCCTGTGGCGGCGCACCACGCTGGAGGAATACCGCAAGCCCGAGCCGCGCTGGGAGACGGTGCTCGACCTCGACGCGCTGAACGCCGCCGAGGGCACCCAGTGGGTCTGGCACGGCGCCGACTGCCTGCGGCCGAAGTACGAGCGCTGCCTGGTTGCGCTCTCGCCCGGCGGCTCGGACGCCGACGTCACCCGCGAGTTCGACCTCACCACCAAGCAGTTCGTGAAGGACGGCTTCTTCCGCCCCGAGGCCAAGGGCGGGCTGGCGTGGATCGACGAGGACACCGTGTACGTGTACACCGACTTCGGCCCCGGCAGCCTCACCAGCTCCGGCTATCCGCGGATCGTCAAGCAGTGGAAGCGCGGCACCCCGCTGGCGGCGGCCACCGTGGTGTATGAGGGCAAGCCGGACGACATGTACATCGCGGCCATGCGCGACCACACGCCCGGCTACCAGCGCGATTTCGTCAGCCGCACCCTGGCCTTCTACAACGACGAGCTGTACCTGCGCGACGCACATGAATGTGCGAGCGCCGCGGGCGCAGGATGCGCAGGAGCGGCAGCCGGCCTGGTCAGGATCGACGCGCCCAACAGCGCGCAGAAGAGCGTGCACAAGGACTGGCTGGTGCTGGAACTGCGCGAGCCCTACACGGCCGGTGGCAAGACCTGGAAGCCGGGTTCGCTGATCGCGACGAAGTTCGATGACTTCATGGCCGGCAAGCGCGACTTCACCGCGCTGTTCGAGCCGACCGACAAGTCCTCGCTGGCCGGCTACGCATGGACCCGCGACCACCTGGTCCTGAACGTGCTGGAGGACGTCAAGAACCGCCTGTCGGTGCTGACCCCCGGCAAGGCCGGATGGACGGCCGCGCCCTTCGTCGGCGCGCCGGCGATGGGCACGGTCGCGGTGGCGGCGGTCGATCCGGACGCGAGCAACGCGGTGTGGCTGACCGCCACCGACTTCCTCAACCCCACCACCCTTGCGCTGGCCGAGGTCGGCAAGGCGCCCGAGGTGCTGAAGTCCAATCCCGCGTTCTTCGACGCCAGCCGCGACGTGATCGAGCAGCACTTCGCCACCAGCAAGGACGGCACCAAGGTCCCGTACTTCCTGGTGCGGCCGAAGGACCTCAAGTTCGACGGCCAGGCGCCGACCCTGCTGTACGGCTACGGCGGCTTCGAGATCTCGATGACGCCCACCTATTCCGGCGCGATCGGCAAGGGCTGGCTGGAGAAGGGCGGGGTGTACGTGCTGGCCAACATCCGCGGCGGCGGCGAGTACGGCCCGCGCTGGCACCAGGCCGCGCTCAAGGCCAACCGCCACAAGGCCTACGAGGACTTCGCCGCGGTCGCCGACGACCTGGTGGCGCGTAGGATCACTTCGCCGGCGCGCCTGGGCGCGATGGGCGGCAGCAACGGCGGCCTGCTGATGGGCAACATGCTCACCCAGTACCCGGACAAGTTCGGCGCGATCGTGGTGCAGGTGCCGCTGCTGGACATGAAGCGCTACAGCCACCTGCTGGCCGGCGCCTCGTGGATGGCCGAATACGGCAACCCCGACACTGCGGACTGGGAGTTCATCAAGACCTTCAGCCCCTACCACCTGTTCGACCCGGCGCGCCGCTATCCGCCGGCGCTGTTCCTGACCTCGACCAAGGACGACCGCGTGCATCCGGGGCATGCGCGCAAGATGATGGCGAAGATGGAAGCGGCCGGGAAGGACGTGCGCTACTACGAGAACATCGAGGGTGGGCACGGCGGCGCCGCCGACAACGCGCAGGCCGCGCACATGGCCGCGCTGGCCTACACCTTCCTATGGCAGCAGCTGGCGCGGTGAGGCCCACCGCCCCTGCGCGGTCGCCCGCCGCCAGCCCCGCGCCCGCCCCTTCGCCGCAGGCGCGGGCGGGGCGGGCCGATTGCAATCCCGCGCGCGCGGCCCCATCCCTGTCGTCCCGTTCCGATCGCCGGTAGTCCCGCATGCATCCTCCCGCCCCTCCCCACGCACCGCCCGCCCCGCCCGTCGCGGAGCCGCGGCCGCACGTGGTCACCGCCCCGTTCGGCGCCCAGCGCAGCGACCCGTACTACTGGCTGCGCGACGATGCCCGCGAGGACCCGGCGGTGCTGGCCTACCTGCAGGCGGAAAACGCGCATGCCGATGCCGTGCTGGCACCGCTGGCGCCGCTGCAGGAGGCGCTGTACGCCGAGTTCACCGGGCGCATCCAGCAGGACGATGCCAGCGTGCCGTTCCGCGAGCACGGCTGGTGGTACTACGCGCGCTACGTCGCCGGCCAGGACTACCCGATCCACGCCCGTCGCGCCGACGCCCCGGGGATGGACGCCCGCTGCATCCTGGCCGCCAACGCGGCCGGCGACTTCGCCGGCGAGCAGGTGCTGCTGGACGTGAACGCGCTCGCCGCCGGGCATGCCTACTTCAGCATCGGCGCCTACGAGGTCAGCCCGGACGGCCGCCTGCTGGCCTGGACCGAGGACACCAGCGGCCGCCGCCAGTACGTGGTCCGCCTGCGCGAGATCGCCAGCGGCAAGATGCTGGCGGAGGCGATCGCCGGGGTCGCGCCGGACCTGGTGTGGGCCGCCGATTCGCGCACCCTGCTCTACATCGAGAACGACCCCGAGACCCTGCTCACGGTGCGGGTGAAGGCGCACGTGGCGGGCAGCGACCCGGCCGGCGATGCGGTGCTGCACGAGGAGGAGGACGACAGCTTCTACCTCGGCATCGACCGCAGCCGCGACGAGCGCTACCTGCTGATCCACGCCAGCAGCACGGTGTCCGACGAGGTGCGCTACGCGCCGGCCGACGCGCCGCATGCGTTCGCCGTGCTCGCCGCGCGCGAGCGCGGGCTGGAATACGACGCCGACCATCACGGCGGGCGTTGGGTGATCCGCACCAATGCCGGCGGCGCCACCAACTTCAAGCTGGTCACCGCCGCCGACGGCGCGACCGCGCGCAGCGACTGGCACGACTGGATCGCGCACGATCCGCAGGTGTTCATCGAGGGCTTTGAGCTGTTCGACGGCTTCACCGCGATCGCCGAACGCAGCGGCGGCCTCGAACGCCTGCGCCTCCTGCACGCGGACGGGCGCGAGGAACACCTCGCCGCCGACGACCCGGCCTATTCGATGGGGCTGGATGTCAACAGCGAGCCGGATAGCGACTGGCTGCGCTACGGCTACACCTCGCTCACCACCCCGGCCACGGTGTATGAGATCAACGTCCGCACCGGCGAGCGCCACCTGCTCAAGCGCCAGCCGGTGCCGGGCTACGACCCCGCGCAGTACGCCACCGAGCGCGTGTGGGCACCGGCCCGGGACGGCACCCGGGTGCCGGTCTCGATCGTCTACCGGAAGGGCTTCGAGAAGAACGGCAAGGCGGCGCTGCTGCAGTACGGCTACGGCAGCTACGGGCTGTCGATGGATCCGGCGTTCTCGCCGACCGTGGTCAGCCTGCTCGACCGCGGCATGGTCTATGCCATCGCCCACATCCGCGGCGGCCAGGAGCTGGGCCGGCAGTGGTACGAGGACGGCAAGCTGCTCAAGAAGCAGAACACCTTCACCGACTTCATCGACGTCACCGATTTTCTGGTGCGGGAAGGCTACGCCGCCCCCGACCGCGTCGCCGCCTACGGTGGCAGCGCCGGCGGGCTGCTGATGGGCGCGATCGCGAACATGGCGCCGCGGAAGTACCGGGTGATCCTGTCGCAGGTGCCGTTCGTGGACGTGGTGACGACCATGCTCGACCCCAGCATCCCGCTGACCACCAACGAGTACGACGAGTGGGGCAACCCGGAGCAGCCGGAGTACTACCAGTACATGCTGGGCTATTCCCCGTACGACAACCTGCGCGCGCAGGCCTACCCGGCGATGTTCGTCGGCACCGGGCTGTGGGACTCGCAGGTGCAGTACTGGGAGCCGGCCAAGTACGTGGCGCGGCTGCGCATACTGGACACCTCCGGGCGGCCGCTGGTGTTCCGCACCAACATGGATGCCGGCCACGGCGGCAAGTCCGGGCGCTTCCGCCGCTACCGCGAGCAGGCCGAGATGTACGCCTTCCTGCTGGAGCAGCTGGATGTGGCCGCCGCAGGGTGACGCCGGGGCCGGCCGGTGACGCGCTGGCTGTGGGCACTGCTGGCATGGACCAGCCTGCTGCTGGGCATCATCGGCGCGCTGCTGCCGGTGATGCCGACGGTGCCGTTCATCCTGCTGTCGGCGTTCGCCGCCGCGCGCGGCTCGCAGCGCCTGCGCGCGTGGCTGCTGCGGCATCCGCAGTTCGGCCGCGCGATCCTGGACTGGGAGCGCGACGGTACCGTGGGCCGCCGCGCCAAGGGGCTGGCCACGGTGATGATGGCGGCCTCCGGCATCGGGGTCTGGTTCACCGCGCCGCGGCCGTGGATGGCGGCGACGGTGGACGTGGTGATGGCGCTAGTGGCGCTGTGGCTGTGGCGCCGCCCGGAGCCGCGCGCTTGTGCTGGGCATGCGCGCGGCCACGCGCGCGACAGTGGGCCGCGGCCGCGGGTACACTGCCGGCATGATCCGACGCCTGCTCCTGCTGTCCGTGCTCGCCGGCCTGCTGGCCGCCTGCGGCAACAAGGGCGCGCTGGTGCTGCCGGACAAGCCGGCACCCGCCGCGCCGCCGGCCACCCCGGCCCAGGACCCGCCGCCGGTGCAGGGCTGAGCGGGGGCGGCATGCACTTCAGCAAGATGCACGGCGCCGGCAACGACTTCGTCGTGCTGGACCTGCGCGACGGCCGCGCGCCGCCCACGCCCGCCGAATGCGCGCGGATCGCCGACCGCCACCGCGGGATCGGCTGCGACCAGCTGCTGACGATCGAACCGCCGCCCGGCGCAGACGCGGTGGCGTCCTACCGGATCTGGAACGCCGACGGCAGCGTGGCCGGCCAGTGCGGCAACGGCGCCCGCTGCGTCGCGGCCTGGCTGGTGCGCGCAGGCGCGGCACCGGCGCAGGGCACGTTCGCGATCGCCAGCCCGGCCGGCCTGCACCCGGTGCAGCGCGACGCCGGCGGCGAATTCGTGATCGACATGGGCACGCCGCGCTTCGCCCCGGAGGCGATCCCGCTGGCCGGATTCGCGCAGGCGCAGGACGTCTATCCGCTGTACCTGGACGGCCACGTGCTGGCCGTCGGCGCGGTCTCGATGGGCAACCCGCATGCGCTGCTGGAAGTGGACGCGGTGGACCGCGCGGACGTGGCCGGGATCGGCGCCGCCCTGCAGCGGCATCCGGCCTTCCCGCAGTCGGCCAACGTCGGCTTCGCCCAGGTGCTGGCGCCCGACCGCCTGCGCCTGCGCGTGTACGAGCGCGGCGCCGGCGAGACCCTGGCCTGCGGCAGCGGCGCCTGCGCGGCGGTGGCGGTGCTGGATCGACGCGGGCGGGTGCATGCCGCGGACGGCGTGGCGGTGGAACTACCGGGCGGGATGCTGCGGATCCGCCGCGACGGCGACGGCCACCTGTGGATGGCCGGCCCGGCCGCATTCGTATTCGAAGGAGACTGGTCGTGAGCAAGGAGTTCGACGGCATCACCGAGAAGCTGGGCGCGCACGAGGTGGCGGCCTGGCTGCGCCGGCATCCCACCTTCCTGCAGCAGTTTCCGGACCTGGCGCTGGCGCTGGTGGTGCCGCGCGACAGCGGCCCGGCGGCATCGCTGGCCAGCTACCAGTTGGAGATCCTGCGCGACAAGAACCGCGAACTGACCCGCCGCCTGCACGAGCTGTTCGCCAATGCGCAGGAAAACGAACGGCTGGCGGTGCGCACCCACCAGCTGACGCTGGCGCTGCTCAAGCAGCGCA
>JBKBXH010000074.1:0-6163 GCA_046313655.1 Thermomonas sp.
GGAGCTTTGTGGTGCTGGATTCCGGCCGGTACTACGTCGGCTTGGCGTTTGTGCACGTGAGCGCGCTCCGCCTCCCGCGCATCGCACGCTGTTCACGCTGCCCACGCTGCCCACGCTGCCCACGCTACTCACGCGCGCCGCGCACTGCAGCTGGGCTGGGGCCTGGGCCTCTACCGCTTCGCCCGCTACAAGGCGCAGCCGGCGCCCGCCGCGCGGCTGGCCGCGGAGCACTTCGACGCCGAGACCTTCGACCTGCTGGCCGCCTGCGTGCGCGTGCGCGATCTGGTCAACACGCCCACCGAGCACATGGGCCCGGACGAACTGGAAGCGGCCGCGCGCGAACTCGCGCAGGCGCACGGTGCGGCGGTCGCAGTGGCCGCCGGCGACGAATTGCTCGCGCAGAACTACCCCGCCATCCACGCGGTGGGCCGCGCCTCGCACCGCGCGCCGCGCCTCATCGAACTCACCTGGGGCGAGGCGTCGCACCCGCACGTCGTCATCTGCGGGAAGGGCGTGTGCTTCGACACCGGCGGGCTGGATCTCAAGGCCGCCGCCGGCATGCGCAACATGAAGAAGGACATGGGCGGCGCCGCGCACGCGCTGGCGCTGGCCGGGCTGGTGATGGCGCGCAAGCTGCCGCTGCGTCTCACCCTGCTGGTGGCCGCGGTGGAAAATTCCATCGGCCCGAACGCGTTCCGCCCCGGCGAAGTCATCGACACCCGCAAAGGCGTGAGCGTGGAGATCGACAACACCGATGCCGAAGGCCGGCTGGTGCTGTGCGACGCACTGACCCGCGCCTGCGAACTGGCGCCCGACCTGCTGCTGGACTTCGCCACCCTCACCGGCGCCGCGCGCGTCGCGCTGGGCCCGGACCTGCCGGCGCTGTACGCCAACGACGAGGCGCTGGCGCAGGACTGGCTGGCCGCCGGCCAGCAGGAGCGCGACCCGCTGTGGCGGATGCCGCTGTGGCGGCCGTACCTGCGCTACCTCACCAGCGGCATCGCGGATCTGGCCAACAGCAGCAACACCACGATGGCCGGCAGCGTCACCGGCGCACTGTACCTCGAACGCTTCGTCGCGGACGGCGTGCGCTGGGGCCACGTGGACGTGTACGCGTGGAACGACGCCGACCGCCCCGGCAAGCCGGCCGGCGGCGAGGCGCAGGGCCTGCGCGCCGCCTACGCCCTGCTGAAGGCGCGCGCGGCGGGGTGAGTGCGCGCTACAGCCAGCCCTTCTGGCGCGCGAGGCGGTAGGCCTCGATGCGGTTGCCGACGCCGAGCTTGCCGATCGCCTCGGACAGGTAGTTGCGCACGGTGCCGTGCGAGAGGTTCAGGCGCTGCGCGATCTCGCCCGCGGACAGGCCCTCGCCGGCCAGGCGCAGGGCCTGGCGCTCGCGTTCGCTGAGCGGATCGGCCTCGCCCCAGGCCTCCAGCGCCAGCTGCGGGTCGATCGCGCGCCCACCGCGGTGGACGTTGCGCAGGGCCTGCGCCAGCTGCTCGGCCGGGGCGTCCTTCAGCAGGTAGCCGCGCACCCCGGCCTCCAGCGCGCGCCGCAGGTAGCCGGCGCGGGCGAAGGTGGTGACCACCACCACCTTCACCGGCAGTTCGTGGCGGGCGATCCGCTGCGCCAGCTCCAGCCCGGTCAAGCCGGGCATTTCGATATCGGTCAGCAGCAGGTCGGGGCGATGCCGCTGCAGTTCGCGCCAGGCCGCCTCGCCGTCGCCCACCGCGGCCACCACCTCGAAGTCGGATTCCATCCCCAGCAGCGCCGCCAGCGCGCCGCGCAGCATGGTCTGGTCTTCGGCGAGCAGGATCCGGATCATCGCGCGGGCAGGCCACAGGGCAGGCGGGAAGGGAGCCAGACCTTAGCAGGTCGGCGCGGCCGGCAGGGCCGCATTGGCCGCCAGCGGGATGCGGATTTCCACGCAGGTGCCGGCCTGCGCGCTGCTGCCCAGCCGCAGGCGCCCGCCGAGCGCGCGCACGCGCTCGCGCATGCCGGACAGGCCGTTGCCGGGCACCAGTTCGCCACCGCGGCCGTCGTCGCGGATGCGCAGCAGCAGCTCGCCGGCTTCGCGCGTGAACAGCGCCTGCGCGCTGCGTGCGCGCGCATGCCGCTGGACGTTGGTGGCGGCCTCGCGCAGGCACATCGCCAGCGCGGTCTCGGCATCGGCCGGCAGCGGTTGCGCGGAGAACGCCTCGTCCAGCTGGTAGTCGAAGGCGATGCCGTCGCTTTCCAGTAGCAGCTTGGCGGCGGCCAGCTCGGCGGCGATCCCGGCTGCGCGGATGCCGCTGACCGCGCCGCGCACCTGCGCCAGCGCCTCGCGCGCGACCTGGCTGACCGCGGCGATCTCCGCCTGCGCCGCCTGCGGATCGCGCGCCAGCAGGCGGCCGGCGAGGTCGGACTTCAGCGCCACCATCGACAGCGTGTGCCCGAGCAAGTCGTGCAGGTCGCGCCCGATGCGCTCGCGTTCGGCCAGCGCCGCCAGCCGCCGCACTTCCTCGTGCGAGAGCTTGAGCGCGGCGTCGCGCTGGCGGTTCAGGCGCTCCACAAAGGTGATGATGCCGATGATCGCGGTCACCGCCGGCATCCACACCAGCGCCACCCACGGATAGCCGATCAGGCGCGCATAGCCCATCAGCGCGAGGTTGCAGGCCAGCAGCCAGACCACGTAGCGGCGCAGCGCGCCGTTGCCGCGCGGCTGCAGCATCACGCAGCCGAACACGAAATAGCTGAGCCCGGACGGATACCAGGGCAGCAGCGCGAAGCACAGCAGCAGCATGCCCAGCGCGGCGAGGTGGGCACGGCGCTCGCTGGCGCAGACGCTGACCGCGTACAGCCACAGGAACAGCGAATAACTGAGCACGGTCAGCAGCAGCCAGCGCCCGGTATAGCCGTACTCGCCGCCGGAGAAGGCCGGGGTGATGAACACCCACACCGACCACACCAGGTGGATGAAGCTGGTCCAGGCCGGGCGTTCCAGGCGCGCCTCGCGCGCGACCAGCGAATCCGGCGCCGGCGCGAAGTGACGCGCCAGCCAGCCGCGCAGGCGACGGTCGAACCGCTCGGCCATGCCGCTGCCAGTATCTGCGTCCATCACGTCCCTCCCGCGGGCCAGGCGCGATCCTACTGCAGGCCGCACTTCAGCCGCGCCGGCGCAGGCGGTGCGCCGCCAGCCACAGCAGCCCGGCGGTGAACGCGGCCAGCACCAGCACGTGCGGCCAGCGCGCGCCGGTGTCGAACCCCACCGCCGACAGCGCCAGCGCGTTCAGGTGGTAGCTCGGCCACACCGGCGCCAGCTGGCGCAGCAGCGGCGGCATCATCTGCAGCGGGAACCACAGGCCGGACAGGAACGCCATCGGCAGGTACACCATGTTCAGCAGCCCCGGCGCGCCCTGGCCCTTGAGCAGGGTGCCGATGAACAGGCCGAGCGCGCAGAACGGCAGCACGCCCAGCGCATCCACCAGCAGCAGGGTGGCCATCTGCCCCGGCGCCAGCGGCGCGTGCGCCACGCCCACGGCCAGCGCCAGCAGCAGCGCGCCCACCACCAGCGCCACCAGCACCGCCACCAGCAGCTTGCCGAGCAGGTAGGCGCCGGGCGGCATCGGCAGCGCGCGCTTGAGGGTGAGCAGGCCGCCATCGCGCTCCAGCGCCAGCGACACCCCGAAGCCGAACAGCCCCGGCGCCATCACCCCGAAGGTGCTGTAGCTGCCCAGCATGTAGCGCGTGGCCTCGCTGCTGCCGTGGTTCAGCACCATCGCGAACATCAGGTAGAACACGTTCGGGAACAGGATCACCGGCAGCAGGAAGCCGGGGTTGCGCAGGTAGCGGACGATCTCGCTGCGCGCCTCCTGCACGTAGGCGCCCAGCAGCCGCGCGTGCGGCAGCGCCGGCAGCATGGCCACGGTGGTCGCCGTGGGATTGGATGAAGGGGTGGATGCCGGGATCGATGCACGGTTCATGCGGCCTCCGCGGCCTGCCCGGCGCTGGCCGCGCCGGTGAGTTCGGTGAACGCCTCGGCCAGCCCGGCCGCGCGCACTTCCAGCCCCGACAGCGCCGGGTCGGCGGCCAGCAGCCGGCGCAGCAGTGGCTCGGGAACGTCGCTGGACAGGCACAGGCGCTCGCCGTCGCGCGCGGCCTCCGCCACCTCCGGCCACGCCGCCAGTTCCGCCAGCGGCAGCGTGGTCGCGCACCACACCCGCTTGCGCGCGACCCGCGCGCGCAGCGCCTGCACGCTGCCCTCGCTCAGCAGCCGCCCGTGCGCGAGCACGCATACGCGGTCGGCCAGGGCTTCCGCTTCCTCCAGGTAATGGGTGGTGAGCACCACCCCGCAGCCGTCCATCACCAGCGCGCGGATCGCCGCCCACAGCGCCTGCCGCGCCTGAATGTCAAGCCCGACGGTGGGCTCGTCGAGGAACAGCAGGCGCGGGTTGCCGCAAATCGCCAGCGCGAACTGCACGCGCCGCTGCTGGCCGCCGGACAGCTTGCCGTAGGGCCGCGCCAGCAGGTCCTCGATGCCAGCCAGCGCGGCCACGTCGGCGATGCTGCGCGGCGCGGGGTAATAGCTCGCGGTCAGGCGCAGCAGCTCGCGCACCTTCAGGGTCGGCGGCAGCGCCGCCTCTTGCAGCATCACCCCGACGTGGCGGCGCGCGGCGATGTCCTGCGGGTCGCGCCCGAACAGTTCGGCGCTGCCCGCATCCGGGCGCGCCAGGCCCAGCAGCAACCCGATCGCGGTGGTCTTGCCGGCGCCGTTCGGCCCCAGCAGCGCCAGCAGCTCGCCGCCGCGCAGCGCCAGATCCAGGCCCTGCAGCGCATGGATCGCGCCATGCCGCTGGTGCGCACCGCGCAGGCACGCCAGCAGCGGCCGCGCATCCGTCCCGTGTCCGTCCATCGTAGGTCTCCGCGAAGATGGCGCCAGCATGCCGATGGCCCGCCCGCGCCCGCAGGCACGGGCGTCAGCACATCCGGATGACAGCCATCACATGACCGCTCGAAGCTCCCTGCGTAGGCTGTGCCACGATGGCGATGCAGCGCGGGCCACGACCGGCCCCGCCGTTCCGCCACCGCCCCGGATGCCGACATGACTTCGAACGCCGACCTGCTCAATTCCCTCAAGATCGACCGCAGCGCGCCGCCGCCGCGGGCCTCGCGCCACCGGCTGTGGGTCGCCCGGGCGGTGGCCGGCGCGGTGGTGCTGGCGCTCGCCGCAGGGTTCGCCCTGCGCGGCGGCCGGCCGGCGAGCGTGCGGGTGGCCGAGGCGACCGCGATCGGCGGCGGCGCGGCGTCCGCCACCTCGGTGCTGGACGCCAGCGGCTACGTGGTGGCGCGGCGGATGGCCACGGTCTCCGCCAAGGTCACCGGCAAGGTGCGCGAGGTGCTGATCGAGGAGGGCCAGAAGGTCGCGGCCGGGCAGGTGCTGGCGCGGCTGGACCCGGTGGACGCCGATGCCCAGCGCCAGCTTGCGGCCTCGCAGCTGGCCGCCGCGCGCAGCCAGATCGGCAGCGTGCAGGCGCAGCTCAAGCAGGCCGAGGCGGATGCCACGCGGCTGTCCACCCTGGCCGGGCAGCAGCTGGTGTCGCGCGCCCAGGCCGAGCAGGCGATCGCCCAGCGCGATGCCCTGCGCGCGCAGCTGGCCACCGCCCAGCGCAACGCGCAGGTCGCCTCCGATTCCCTGCGCATCGCCGACAACGGCGTGGACAACACCGTGGTGCGCGCGCCGTTCGCCGGCGTGGTGATCGCCAAGGCCGCGCAGCCGGGCGAGATCGTCTCGCCGCTGTCGGCCGGCGGCGGCTTCACCCGCACCGGCATCGGCACCGTGGTGGACATGGATTCGCTGGAGGTCGAGGTGGAGGTCGGCGAGGCCTACATCGGCCGGGTCAAGCCGGGCATGCCTACCCAGACCGTGCTCAACGCCTACCAGGACTGGAAGATCCCGGGCCGGGTGATCGCGATCATCCCCGCCGCCGACCGCGGCAAGGCCACGGTCAAGGTGCGGGTGGCGCTGGACGCCAAGGGCGATCCGCGGATCGTGCCCGACATGGGCGCGCGGGTCAGCTTCCTCGACGACGCGCCCGCGCAGGCGCAGCGCAAGCCGGGCGTGCTGGTGCCTGCCAGCGCGATCACCGAGCGCGGCGGCAAGGACGTGGCGTTCGTGGTGCAGGACGGC
>JBKBXH010000075.1:0-6131 GCA_046313655.1 Thermomonas sp.
AGCAGCTGATGCTGGGGATCGGCGCGTTCTCGTGCGCGCTGATCATGGCGCCGGTGCTGAACCTGCTGGCGCAGGCCTACGGCATCGGCGCGCCCACCCCGCAGCACCCCAACTCGCTGGCCGCGCCGCAGGCCACCCTGATGGCGTCGGTCGCCGGCGGCATGTTCGGCGGCAAGGACCTGCCGTGGACGATCATTGCCATCGGCGCCGGCGTGGGCGCGGTGATCATCGCCATCGACGAATGGCTGAAGGCCGCCGGCAAGACCTTCCGGGTGCCGGTGCTGGCCGCGGCGATCGGCATCTACCTGCCGCTGGAGCTGATGGTGCCGATCTTCCTCGGCGGCCTGCTGGCCTACCTGGTGGAGAAGCGCCACGGCCTGGCCGGCAGCCACGACGAGGCCGCGCGCGACCGCCTGCATCGCCCTGGCACGCTGTTCGCCGCGGGCCTGATCACCGGCGAGGCGCTGATGGGCATCCTGATCGCGATCCCGATCGTGGCCTCCGGCCGCGCTGACGTGATCGCACTGCCGCCGTCGCTGCAGTTCGGAAAGTACGTGGGCCTGGCGGTGCTGGCGGTGGTGGCCTGGCTGCTGTACCGGACCGGCGCCAAGGCCAACCCGAACGCTTGATCCATCGACGCCCGCGCCTGCGCGGGCGTCTTCACTTCCCGCTGCATGGAGCCACTGCCATGACCCTACGCCACGCCCTCCTTCCGCTCGCCCTTGCCCTGTCGCTGCCGGCGCTGGCCGCCGCCGCGCCGCCGGCCGCCAAGCACGGCTTCACCGTGCAGGAGATGGCCTACATGGACCGCTATTCCGCGCCCACCCTGTCGCCGGACGGGCGCGTGCTGGTGTTCGCCAAGCGCACGGTCAACAAGGACACGAACAAGGCCAGCACCACTCTTTGGATGCGCAACCTGGTCACCCGCGACCTGCGCCCGCCACAGCAGCTGTCGCCGGAAGGCTGGAACGTCAATTCGCCGGCGTTCGCGCCGGATGGCAAGACCCTGTACTTCCTCAGCGCCAAGTCGGGATCGATGCAGCTGTACGCGCTGCCGCTGGCCGGCGGCGAGCCGCGGCGCCTGACCGATTTCCCGCTGGACGTGGAGGCCTACCAGCTCTCGCCCGACGGCACGCAGGTGGCACTGGCGCTGGCGGTGTTCCCGGACTGCCAGGCCGACCTGGCCTGCACCAAGCGCAAGCTCGACGAGGCCGGGACGGCGAAAGCCACCGGCAAGGTGTTCGACCGCCTGTTCATCCGCCACTGGGATGCCTGGAACGATGGCCGCCTGAACCGCGTGTTCGCCGCCAGGCTCGGCGGCGAGGGGGTGCTCACCTCGGCCACCCTGCTCAGCGGTGGCATCCACGGTGACATTCCGTCCAAGCCGTTCGGTGACCTGTCCGACTTCGCGTGGGCGCCGGATGGCAAGACCGTGGCGATGAGCGTTCGCCTGGCCAACCGCGAGGAGCCGTGGAGCACCAACTTCGACATCTGGCTGGTGAATGCCGACGGTAGCGGCGCGCGCAACGTCACCGCCGCCAACAAGGCCTGGGATGCCACCCCGGTGTTCAGCGCCGACGGCAAGACCCTGTACTACCGCGCGATGAAGCGCCCCGGTTTCGAGGCGGACCGCTTCGCGCTGATGGCGATGGACCTGGCCACCGGCAAGGCGAAGGAAATCGCGCCGCGCTGGGATGCCTCGGCCGACGGCATCCGCCTGTCCGCGGACGGCAAGTGGCTCTATACCACCGCCGAGGAGCTGGGCCAGCACCCGCTGTTCCGGGTGTCGCTGGCCAACGGCGAGGTGGAGACGGTGGCGAAGGACGGCAGCGTGTCGGCGTTCGACCTCGCCGGGCCGACCTTGGCGCTGGCGCGCAATTCGCTGGTCACGGGCGACGTGCTGTACACCACCAGCCCCGACGGCAAGGCGCCGCTGCGGCAGATCACCCCGAGCGCGGCGCAGATGCTGCCGGACGTGGCCTGGGGCCAGTTCGAGCAGTTCAAGTTCCGCGGCTGGAACGACGAGACCGTGCACGGCTACGTGGTCAAGCCGTGGAACTACCAGCCGGGCAAGAAGTATCCGGTGGCGTTCCTGATCCACGGCGGCCCGCAGGGCAGCTTCGGCAACGGCTGGAGCTACCGCTGGAATCCGCAGACCTACGCGGGGCAGGGCTATGCGGTGGTGATGATCGACTTCCACGGCAGCACCGGCTACGGGCAGGCCTTCACCGACGCGATCTCCGGCCACTGGGGCGACCGCCCGCTGGAGGACCTGCAGAAGGGTTGGGACTCCGCGCTCAAGGCCTATCCCTTCCTCAACGGCGACAAGGCCTGCGCGCTGGGCGCCAGCTACGGCGGGTTCATGGCCTACTGGATCGCCGGCAACTGGAACCAGCCGTGGAAGTGCATCGTCGCCCACGACGGGGTGTTCGACAATTTCATGATGGGCTACGCCACCGAGGAGCTGTGGTTCAGCGAGTGGGAGAACGGCGGAACCCCGTACGACAACCCGGCCGGCTACCAGAAGTTCAACCCGGCCAACCACGTCAAGGACTGGCGGGTGCCGATCCTGATCGTTCACGGCCAGCAGGACTTCCGGATCCCGGTGGAGCAGGGCATCGCCGCCTTCACCGCCGCCCAGCGCAAGGGCGTGGAATCGAAGTTCCTGTACTTCCCGGACGAGAACCACTGGGTGCTGAAGCCGCAGAACAGCGTGCTCTGGCACGACACGGTGAATGCCTGGCTGAAGCAGCACATCGGCCAGTAAGGCCACTGGCGGCCGCCCGGTGGCGGCCGCCGCGACCCCGTCCACGGACCTGCGCACGCATGAAACTCGTGTTCCCGGGCGGCGAGCATTCGCCGCGCCTGCTTGAAGAAGGCGTCACCCGCATCGGCAGCGATCCCGAGTGTGGCATCCGGCTGGAACAGCCGGGCGTGCTGCCGCTGCACTGCGAATTGCGCGTGGCCGGCGCGCGGGTGCTGCTGCAGGCCGCGCCGGAGGCGGCGCTGCGCGTCAACGACCGCCCGGTGCAGGGCCTGATCGCGCTGCGCCCCGGCGACAGCCTGGGCATCGCCGGCGTGCAGGCGCGGCTGGCGGCCTTGCCGCCGGGCGTGTTGCCCAAGGCCCGCGAGGAGGCATCCGCACCGATGGCGGCGGAGCCGGCGGACGAGGCCGGCCTCACCCGGGTGCGGCCGGTGCTGCCGCGTTTCGTCCTGCGCGGGGTGTCCGGCCCGATGTTGGGGCGCAGCCATCCGCTGGCGGGCGTGGCCACCGTCGGCCGTGCGCCGGAATGCACGCTGCAGATCGAGGAGGCCGGGCTGTCGCGCCAGCATGCGCGGCTAGTGCCGGTGGCGGACGGCGTGCAGGTCGAGGATGCCGGTTCCACCAACGGCACCTTCCTCAACGGCCGCCGCATCCTGCAGGGGCTGGCCGTGGCCGGCGACGAGATCGCGTTCGACACGGTGCGCTTCCGGGTGCTGGATTCCACCCGGTCCGAGCTGCAGCAGCTGGCGCCGCGCACGGGCGGCTTCCGCATGCCGCTGTGGTGGTGGGTGGCGGCGGCCGCGGCCCTGGCCGCGCTGGCGTGGGCGGTGTTCTGGCTGCGCTGAGGCGCGCTACAGCCAGCGGATGCGGCGCAGGTAGGCGTACAGCGCGATGCACACCAGCGCCACCACGCCGGTGAGGATGGCGTAGCTGTAGCGTCCCTGCAGTTCCGGCATGTGCGCGAAGTTCATGCCGTACCAGCTGGCGATCAGGGTCGGCGCGGCCAGCAGCCCGGCCCAGCCGGCCAGCTTCTTCACCACCTCGCCCTGCGCCACCGTCACCAGCGCCAGGTTGGTGCTCATCGCCGCCGCCGCCATCTCGCGCAGGGTGTCGATGGTGTCGCCCTCGCGCGCGGCGTGGTCGTGGATGTCGCGGAAGTAGGGCTTGACCTCGTCCGGGACCGGGAACGCCGGCGCGCGCCGGAGCTGGGCCAGGATGTCCTGCATCGGCAGCACCGCCAGCCGCATCCGGGTCAGGTCCTTGCGCAGCCGGTACAGGCGCTGCAGGGTGGCGCGGCGGTAGCTTTCCGCGAACACGTCCTGCTCGAGGGTGTCGAGCTCGTCCTCGTAGTCGGCGACGATCGGCTGGTAGTTGTCCACCACGAAATCCAGCACCCCGTGCAGGGCGATGCTGGGGCCGAGCGCCAGCAGGGCCGGCTCGCGCTCCAGCCGCTGGCGCACCGGGGCGTAGCTGAGCGAGGCGCCGTGGCGCACGGTCACCAGGTAGCGCGGGCCGGCGAACACCTGGGTCTCGCCGAAGCGCACCTCGCCGTGGACGCGCTGGGCGGTATGCACGGCGATGAACAGGCTTTGCCCGTAGGTTTCGATCTTGGGTCGCTGGTGCGCCTTGTGCGCGTCCTCCACCGCCAGGTCGTGCAGGCCGAATTCCTCCTGCAGCACGTCCAGCACCGCCTCCTCCGGCTCGTACAGGCCGACCCAGACGAAGCTGCCGTCGTCCTGCGCCAGCACCTCGCTGATGGCCTCGATCGGGATGTCGCGGCGGTGGCCGGCGCGGTCGTACACCGCGCAGTTGACGATCGCCTGGCGCTGGGAGTCGTGCAGTCGGCTCATCGGCCCATCCTGCCCGCGGCGGCGGTGGCCATCAAGCCGCCTGCCTGCGCCAGGCGCGGGCGAGGGTGGCATGGATCGGCAGCAGCAGCGCGATCCAGTGGCCGTTGCGCTGCGGCACGGCCTGCAGCCACAGCAGCAGGCAGGCCAGCATCGCCAGCAGGGTCACCGCCACCAGCAGCGCGCGGAAGCGCGGCGAGGGCGCGCGGTCGTGCAGCAGGGCGATCCCGCCCGGCACCAGCAGCAGGCACAGCGGGTTGAACAGCAGCAGGTTGCGGTTGGCCCACATCGCCTGGTGCTCGGTGAACGCCCAGCCCAGCGCCAGCACCAGCCCGAGCACGCCGCACAGCAGCCAGAAGCCCAGCGCCAGTCCCGCCAGCAGGCCGGGGCGCGCCGTGCGCAGCCACAGGATGCCGGCCGCGGCCAGCGCCCCGGCCAGCAGCCAGGGCCACAGCGCCGGCTCCTGCTCGGCCGGTTCCGACGGCAGCCGCTGCGGCAGCAGTTCCACCTCCGCGGCCACCAGCGGGCGCCCGCCGGTGCCGGTGACCCGGCGCAGGTCGTCGGCCAGCCGGCGCGGCAGGAAATCCTCCTGCCAGCGGGTCAGCGGGCGGTCGGCGTAGGGCCCCAGGCCGATGTCGAACGCCAGCCACATCCATGCCTCCGGCGACGCCAGCCGCAGCGCCTCGCTGCGGTAGGTGTCGCCGCTGGAGCGTCCTTCCAACTGCTTGCGCAGGTGGCCGCCGAGCGCGCGGTCGAGCGCGTCGCGCACGCGGGTGGCGCAGTTGTCGGTGAAGTAGTCGTAGCGGTAGCGCGCGTTCTCGGGGCGCGCGTTCTCCGCCAGCGCTTCCGCCAGCGCGCGTGCCTGCGCCGGCTCCAGGTCCAGCCATTGCAGGCGCGCGCCGCGCCCGACCTGGCGGTAGTAGTCCATGTCTTCTTCCAGCGGCAGCGCCACCAGCCGGTAGCGCATGTCGCCCCTGACGAAGCGGCCGAGGAAGCCGGGTTCGTCCATGTCGAAGAAGCCGAAGTTGTAGTTGGTACGCGCGCCGGTGCGTGGGTCTTCCACCACGATGGCGTCGTGCCCGAAGCGCTCCCAGAACACCTCGCCCGGGCCCATCGTCACCACCCCGATCCGCGGCGCCGCCGGCGCTGCATCGGCAGGCGGTGCGGGCGATGCGGATGCCGAGGGCGGCGCGGCCGATGGGGCGGGCGACGGGGCGGGCGTGG
Source organism: Thermomonas sp. (assembly GCA_046313655.1). Classification (GTDB taxonomy): domain Bacteria; phylum Pseudomonadota; class Gammaproteobacteria; order Xanthomonadales; family Xanthomonadaceae; genus Thermomonas. The sequence continues at coordinate 5,836 of JBKBXH010000075.1, forward strand.
CGCCCATGGCCGCCATGGCCAGCAGCGCCAGCAAGGGGGCCAGCACCCAGCGCGCCGCGGCGCGCGCGCGCTTAGCCCTCGGCATGCACGCTCACGTGCAGCGCATGCAGCCGGCGCGCATCGGCGCGCGCCACCCGGAAGGTGAAGCGGCCGAGCGAGAGCTCTTCGCCGGCTTCCGGCAGGTGGCCGATCGCGGCAGTCACCAGCCCACCGATGGTGTCGTATTCGTCGTCGTCGAAATCGGCGCCGAAGCGTTCGTTGAAGTCGGCGATCGGGGTGAGGGCGTCCACCACAAA
>JBKBXH010000076.1:0-6093 GCA_046313655.1 Thermomonas sp.
TAGTCGTCCGCGGCGGCGTGGACGACGATCGCGCGGCCGGCGATGTCGTTGGCGGCTCCGCCACCGAGGGTGACGCCGGCGACGTGCACGTCCACGCGCGCCACGCCGTTGGCGTCGGCGACCAAGTTGTCGGCATCGCCGGCGTGGTGGGCGCCGTGGCCGGCGCGGCCGTGCGGCTGCGCCGCGGGGTTGAAATGGCCGCCGGCGCTGCTGGCATCCACCGCGCTGCAATCGCCCTTCTCGTGGATGTGGAAACCATGGCTGCTGCCGGGCGGCAGGCCGCCAATCTCGCCCGTGAGATGCACGCCGTCGCCCATCGGCACCAGCACCAGGCGCCCGCTGACCAGGCTGCCGGAGGCGGCGGCGAGATTGGCCACGGCCTCGCGCGCGCTGCCGGCCGGGGCCGCTGCGGCCTGCGGCGGTGCGGGCGGCGGCGTGCTGGCGCAGGCGGCCAGGAGCACGCTGCAGGCGGCGGCAAAGGAAATCGCACTCGGCTTCATGTGGGATCCTCCGCGAATGGGCCGCGTCACTCTACCCGCGCGCACCGGATGCCGGCATGAAGCCGCGATCAGCGCCGCGCGCGCGACGGGCCCAGCTTGCGGGTCAGGGTATTGCGGCTGAGGCCGAGTGCCTGCGCGGCCTCGCCGCGATGGCCCTGGTGCAGCTCCAGCGCGGCCTCCAGCAGCACGCGGTCGAAGCGTTCGCGCGCCTGCGCGTGCAGGTCGGAGGTGCCGGCCGCCAGCGCGCGCCGCGCCCAGTCGCCCAGCGGGCGCGACCAGCCATCGTCGTCCTCCGCCGCCGCGGCCGCGATCGCCGGCAAGGCCTGCGCCAGATCGGCGACCCCGATGGCCTCGCCCGGGGCCAGCGCGGCCAGGCGCCAGCACACGTTCTCCAGTTCGCGCACGTTGCCCGGCCAGGCGTGCGCGCGCAGGCGCTCCTGCGCGGCGGCGGACAGCCGCTTGGGCGGCAGCCCCAGGCTGCGCGCCGCGTCCTCGAGGAAGCGCGCGGCCAGCGGCGGGATGTCCTCGCGGCGCTCGCGCAGCGGCGGCAGGCGCAGGCGCACCACGTCCAGCCGATGCAGCAGGTCGGCGCGGAAGCGGCCCTGTTCCACCAAGGCCTCCAGCGGCTGATGGGTGGCGGCGACCACGCGCACGTCTACGCGGATCAGCTCGCGCCCGCCGACACGGAAGAACTCGCCCTCCGCCAGCACGCGCAGCAGCCGCGTCTGCAGCGCCGCGGGCATGTCGCCGATCTCGTCGAGGAACAGGGTGCCGCCGTCGGCCTGCTCGAAGCGCCCGAGCTGGCGCCGGGTCGCGCCGGTGAAGGCACCGGCCTCGTGCCCGAATAGCTCCGATTCCAGCAGGTCGGCCGGGATCGCGGCGGTGTTGAGAGCCACGAACGGCTTGCCCGCGCGCGGCGATTCGCGGTGCAGCGCGCGCGCCACCAGTTCCTTGCCGGTGCCGGTCTCGCCGGTGATCAGCACCGACAGCGGCACCTGCGCCAGGCGGCCGATGGCCCGGAACAGCTCGCGCATCGCCGGCGCCTGCCCGACCAGTGTCTGGCCGGTGTCAACGGGCGCGGCGGGCGGCGGCGGTGCGGGCGCAGCAGCGGCGGGCAGCGCGCGACGGACCAGCGCCACCGCGTCGTCCATGTCGAACGGCTTGGACAGGAACTCCTGCGCGCCGCCGCGGAACGCACCGGCAGTGCTGGCGATGTCGGTATGCGCGGACATCACGATCACCGGCAGCTGCGGATGCGCGGCCTTCAGCTTGTCCAGCAGCACCAGCCCGCTGTCGCCGGGCATGCGCACGTCGGTCAGCAGCAGGTCGGGACGGCGTCCCGCCTGCAGCGCCGCCAGCACCTCGGCGGCATCCGCGAACGCGGTCACCCGCAGGCCGGCCTCGCCCAGCGCGGCGGCCAGCACGAAGCGCACCGAGCGGTCGTCGTCCACGATCCAGACCTGCGCCGTCTCAGCCATCGGCCTGCTCCGTTTCGCCGCCCAGCGGCAGCAACAGGGTGAACACGGTATGCCCCGGGCGCGAGCGCCAGGTGAGCGCGCCGCGGTGTTCGCGCACCACCTGCTGGGCCAGCGCCAGGCCCAGCCCGGTGCCGTCGGCGCGCCCGCTGACCAGCGGCAGCAGCAAGTGTTCGGCCAGCTCCGGCGGCACCCCGCGGCCGTCGTCCACTACCTCCAGCCGCAGCGCCAACGTCGGCGGCGCGCTGCCGATGCGCGCGCCGTGCTCGGCGCGGGTGCGCAGGCTGACGTGGCCGGCGCCGGCCTCGATCGCATTGCGCACCAGGTTCCAGACCGCCTGGCTCAGGCGGTCACCGTCGGCCAGGAATTCCGGCAGCGAGGGGTCGTAGTCACGCTGCAGCTGCACCGCCCAGCCGGCATCGCTTTCGGCCAGGCGCAGCACGCGTTCCAGCACCGCATGGATGTTGACCGGCACGAACGGCCGCGGCGGCGCCGGGCTGAGCAACTGGTCCACCAACGCCGACAGCCGGCCGACCTCGCTCTCGATGATCGCGGTCAGCTCGCGGCCTTCCGCGTCCATCCGCCGCGCCAGCAGCTGCGCCGCGCCCTTGATGCCCAGCAGCGGGTTGCGCAGCTCGTGCGCCAGCCCCTTCAGCGAAGCCGCCAGCGCCGCCGGCAGCAGCTGCGCCGGGTCCTCGCCGGGGAACTCGTCCACCGGATGCGCTTCCAGCCATAGCCCGTCCGCCGCCGGGGACAGCCACACGTCGGCGAACTGCGCCGGCGCGGCGCCGGGCAGGGCCAACCCCACCCGCCGCAGCCGCAGCGGTGCCTGCATCCCGCGCGCCAGGCCGGCCGCCAGCTGTTGGCCGTCCTGTTCCAGCGCGGCCGCGTGCAGTCCCAGCAGGCGGCGCTGGCCGACGCCCAGCCAGCGCGCCATCGCCAGGTTGGCGAACACCACCGCCCCGCCCGCTTCCAGCCGCAGCAGCGGGGTGCCCAGAGTGTCCAGGGTTTCGAGGATCGCGCTGTCCGCCGGCATCACCATTTGCACTAATCTAGTGCAAACACCGCCCACCCGCGCAGCTTCAGCTGCCGGCGGCGCGGCCGAAAACCAGACTGAACACGCCGGCTTCCCCCATCGACCGCATGCCCACCCCACCGCGCCTGCCCGACGCGCCGCCCGATCCGCTTGCCACCCGCCAGCGGCGCCGGTTGCGGCAGGTGCTGTGCCTGCTGGTGGGCGCCTTCATAGTGGTGATCGGCATCAACCTCGCCAGCGGTGCCGCCCGCACCGCCGAGTTGGAGGGGCTGATCGCCAGCCTGCTGCTGGTGGCGCTACCGATCGTGCATCGCCATTTCCGCGGCGCGGTCGCGCTGACCGCGGTATCGCTGCTGCTGGGCCTGATCGTGTTGATCGCGCACAACCAAGGGCTGTACGACGAGGCGGTGCTGGCGTTCCCCGCGCTGCTGCTGTTCGCGGGCATGTTCGGCTCGCGGCGGATGTTCCTGGGGCTGATGGCGATCGTGCTGGCCGCGATCGTCGCGCTGCTCTTCCTGCACCAGGGCGGGCTGGTGGTCAGCCAGCCGCTGGTGCCGATGGACTGGCGGCGGCCCTTCGTGATCGGCCTGATCCTGGCGGTCACCGGCCTGTTCGTGTGGCTGATCGTGAGCGATCTCAACGCCACCGTGCGCCAGTTGGAGGAGGAAAAGGAGGCGCTGGAGCAGTCGCACGCGCAGATCGAGATCCTCGCCCAGCGCGACAGCCTGACCAACCTGCCCAACCGCGCGCTGGCCAAGGACCGGCTCACCCACCTGCTGAAGCAGGCGCGGCGCAACGGCGGCATGGTGGCGGTGATGTTCCTGGACCTGGACAACTTCAAGACCATCAACGACTCGCTCGGCCATTCCGCCGGCGACGCACTGCTGTGCCAGGTGGCCGATACCCTGCGCGGCTGCGTGCGCGAATCCGACACCGTGGCGCGGGTCTCGGGCGACGAATTCCTGGTGCTGCTGGGCGAGCTGCAGGACGAGGACGCGATCGTCGCGGCGGTCGCCAAGCTGACCCACCTGCTGGGCCAGGCGTTCCTGGTGGAGGGCGTGGACGTGCTGGTGACGGCCTCGCTGGGGATCGCGGTCTCGCCGCGCGACGGCGGGGATACTGACACCCTGCTCAAACACGCCGACATGGCGATGTACCGGGCCAAGGATGCCGGCCGCAACACCTTCCGCTTCTTCGACCCGAGCATGAACGAGAGCGTGGTCGAACAGCTGCACCTGGCGGCCGGCCTGCGCAGCGCGCTGGGCAGCGAGCAGCTGATGCTGCACTACCAGCCGCAGCTGGAGCTGGCGAGCGGGCGCATCGTAGGCGCCGAGGCGCTGCTGCGCTGGCGGCATCCGGAGCAGGGCTGGATCTCGCCCGCGCGCTTCATCCCGGTGGCCGAGCGCAGCGGCCTGATCCACGAGCTCGGCGCCTGGGTGCTGCGCCAGGCCTGCATGGACGCGCAATCCTGGCGCGCGCTGGGCCTGGGCGAGCTGGGCGTGGCGGTGAACGTCTCGGCCGTGCAGTTCCGCCGCGACGGGCTGGAGCGCGACGTCGCCCGCGCGCTCGCCAGCAGCGGCCTGCCGGCGCAGGCGCTGGAACTGGAGCTCACCGAATCCCTGCTGATGGCCGACGCCAGCCACCTCGGCAACGTGCTGCAACGGCTCAGCGCCAGCGGCGTGCAAATCGCCATCGACGACTTCGGCACCGGCTATTCCAACCTCGGCTACCTGCGCAATTTCGCGGTGGACCGGCTGAAGGTGGACCAGTCGTTCGTGCGCCGCATGACCAGCAACCCGCAAGACGAGGGACTGGTGCGCGCGATCATCGAAATGGGCCACTGCCTCGGCCTGCAGGTGGTGGCCGAAGGCGTGGAGGACGCGCAGACGCTGGCGCGCCTGGCCGACTTCGGCTGCGAACGCGGCCAGGGCTTCCACTGGTCGCCGGCACTGCCGCCGCAGGACTTCATCGCCTTCGTCCAGCACCACCAGGCACGCGCCTGAGGGCGGCATTCGAGGCGGCGCGCCCGAAGGGGTGAGCAGGCGCGCTTGCGAAGCGCCCGCTTCGCGCGCACGCGAACGCCCGTGCGCCTATGGCGCATGGGCCGGGAATCGCGGAGGAAGCGTCATCGAAGATGGCGCGCCCGGAGGGATTCGAACCCCCGACCAATGGCTTCGGAAGCCACTACTCTATCCGGCTGAGCTACGGGCGCGTGGTGCGCGATGGCGGGCATCGCGGGGGCGCATTCTCGCACGATTGCGGGCGCTTGTGCCGCTGGTACGCTTGCCGGATGCCGATTCGACTGCCTGCCCCGCTGCTTCCCCCTCCCTGGCGCGAGCGCCTGCACCAGTACTGGCGGCTGGTGCGCGGCGACCGCCCGATCGGCTGGCTGCTGCTGTTGTGGCCGACCTGGTGGGGGCTGTGGCTGGCGGCCAAGGGCGTGCCGCCGGCGTGGCCGCTGGTGGTGTTCACGCTGGGCGTGTGGCTGACCCGCTCGGCCGGCTGCGTCATCAACGATTACGCCGACCGCTGGCTGGACGGCAGCGTGGAGCGCACCCGCACGCGGCCGCTGGCGACCGGCGCGGTGTCCGGGCGCGAGGCGTTGGCGGTATTCGCGGTGCTGATGCTGGTGGCGTTCGCGCTGGTGCTGAGCCTGAACCGACTGACGGTGTGGATGAGCGTGGTCGGGGTGTTCCTCGCCGCCACCTATCCCTACCTCAAGCGCTACACCTACCTGCCGCAGGTGTACCTGGGCATGGCCTTCGGCTGGGGCATCCCGATGGCGTTCGCCGCGCTGACCGGCGGCGTGCCGCCGCTGGCCTGGGTGCTGTACGTGGCCAACATCTTCTGGGCCACCGCCTACGACACCTGGTATGCGATGGTGGACCGCGACGACGACCTGCGCATGGGCGCGAAGTCCACCGCGATCCTGTTCGGCGAGATGGACCTCATCGCGCAGCGCGTGCTGTACGCCGGCATGTTCCTGGCGCTGGCGCTGGCTGGCCGCCAGGCCGCGCTGGGCTGGCCGTACTGGGCCGGGCTGGGCGTGGCCGTGGTGCTGGTGGCCTGGGAGTTCGGGCTG
>JBKBXH010000077.1:0-6081 GCA_046313655.1 Thermomonas sp.
ATCCGCAGGTGGACCGGCTGTGCTTCGTATGCGCGATGGAGATCGGCCGCGACGGCATCGTCACCAAGGCCAGCTTCCACGAGGCGGTGATGCACTCGCACGCGCGGCTGACCTACAGCGACGTGTGGAACGCGGTGGGCGATGGCATCCCCGAAGACGACCACGCCGCTGCACTGGCCAAGATCGGCCCGCTGCTGCCGCAGGTGCGCAACCTGCACCGGCTGTTCAAGGTGCTGGAGAAGGCGCGCGCCAAGCGTGGCGCGATCGAGTTCGAGACCGGCGAGGTGCGCTTCGTGCTGGACGCGCAGGGGGCGGTGGCGCAGGCGGGCATGCTCCAGCGCAACGACGCCCACAAGCTGATCGAGGAATGCATGATCGCGGCCAACGTGGAGGCCGCGAAGTTCCTGCTGGCCTGCGGCGTGCCGGCCCCGTTCCGTGATCACGACAAGCCGCCGGAGTCGAAGTACGCCGACCTCGAGGAGTTCCTCAAGGAGTTCCAGCTGCGCCTGCCGCCGTGGGGCAAGGTGCGGCCGAAGGACTTCCGCAACCTGCTGGAGAAGGTGCGCGAGCGCCCGGACGCGGCGCTGCTGGAATCGGTGATCCTGCGCAGCCAGTCGCTGGCGGTGTACGCGCCCGACAATATCGGCCACTTCGGCCTCGCGCTGGAGGCCTACGCGCACTTCACCTCGCCGATCCGGCGCTACCCGGACCTGCTGGTGCACCGTGCGATCAAGCATGCGCTGCGCGGCGGCCGGCCGGAGGCCTACGACTATTCGCCGCACGAGATGGCGGCGCTGTCGCTGCAGTGCTCCGAACGCTCCCGCCGCGCCGACGAGGCCCAGCGCGAGGTGGACGAGCGCTACCGCGCGGCGTGGATGGAAAGCCATGTCGGCAAGGAGTTCGACGGCACCATCAGCGGCGTCACCAGCTTCGGCCTGTTCGTGGAGCTGGACGACTCCAAGGTCAACGGACTTATCCACGTGACGCAGCTGCCGCGCGACTTCTACCACTTCGACGCGGTGCGCAAGACGCTCACCGGCGAGCGCCGCGGGCGCGCGTTCCGGCTCGGCGACCGCGTCCGCATCGTGGTGCTCAAGGCCAGCGTGGAGGAGCGCAAGATCGACTTCCGCCTGGCCGAGGACGACGCCGGCCTGCCGCCGCTGCCGGAGCGCGGCCAGCCGGCCCGGCGCAAGAAGCAGGCGTACTAGCCCGGGCGCCCTCCCGTTCGTCGTGGGCGACGGGGAGGGCGTGCCTGCCGGGGCGCCGCCGCCGCGGATTCGCGGGCGCGCGGCGCCGCGGCGCGGCACAATAGCCGCATGAGCAAATCCTCCCAATGGATCGTCGGCCTGAACGCGGTGGCCTCCGCGCTGGAGCACGACGCCGAACACGTGCGCGAAGTGCTGCTGGAAGCCGGCGGCAAGAACCCGCGCATCCTCGAGATCGAGCAGCAGGCGCGGCGCAAGGACATCGACGTGCGCCGGGTCGCCCAGCAGGCGCTGGACGGCGTGGCCGGCGGCGTCCGCCACCAGGGCGCGGCGGCGCGCTACGCGGCTGCGAAGACCTGGGACGAGCACGAACTGCCGGGCCTGGTCGATGCCGCCGAGGGCCGCGCGCTGCTGCTGGTGCTGGACGGCGTGCAGGACCCGCACAACCTCGGCGCCTGCCTGCGCAGCGCGGCGGCGGCGGGCGCGACCGCGGTGGTGATCCCCAAGGACAAGGCGGTGCAGGTCAACGCCACCGTGCGCAAGACCTCGGCCGGCGCGGCGGACACGCTGCCAATCTTCAGCGTCACCAACCTCTCGCGCACGCTGCGCGACCTGCAGAAGGCCGGGGTGTGGATCTACGGGCTGGCCGGCGAGGCCGAGGCCTCGCTGTACGCCACCGACCTCACCGGCAACGTGGCACTGGTGCTGGGCAGCGAGGGCGAGGGCCTGCGCCGGCTCACCCGCGAGCATTGCGACGGGCTGGTGAAGGTGCCGATGCCCGGCGGCTTCGAGAGCCTGAACGTGTCGGTCGCGGCCGGGGTGGCGCTGTTCGAGGCCGTGCGCCAGCGGCTGGCGTGAGCGGGGCAAGAAGACGCGGATGAACCTGCATTGGTACGACTGGGTGGGGCTGGCCGGCACGGCGTTGATCGTGCTGTCGTATTTCCTGCTGCAGGCCGGGCGCCTGCACGGCAACCGCCTGCCCTACCAGCTGATGAACCTGCTGGGCGCGGCCGGGGTGCTGGCCTCGCTGTGGGGCAGCTTCAATATCTCGGTGTTCCTGCTGGAAGCGACCTGGGTCGCGATCAGCCTGTACGGCATCGCGCGCACCCTCGGCAGCGCGGGCAAGGGCGGCGGCATCGCCGCCGGCCGGGTCAGGCCTCGCCGGCGGCGGTGTCCGGATCGACGCCGCCCGTGCCCGCAGCGGCCGGCAGCGGCCAGGTGTTGGCGATCACGCAGAACAGGCGCGCGGTCTGCAGGGTGTCGTACACCGCCGAATGCGCTTCCTGCGGGTCCCAGCCCAACCCTGCCGCCATCGCCGCGCGCGCCAGCACGGTCTGGCCATAGGCCAGGCCGGCCATGGTCACCGTGTCGAACACGCTGAACGGATGGAACGGGTTGCGCTTGTGCTGCACCCGCGCCACCGCCGCGTTGAGGAAGCCGAGGTCGAAATGGGCGTTGTGGCCCACCAGGATCGCGCGCTGGCAGCCGTATTTCTTCACCGCCGCGCGCACCGGCACGAACACCGCGTCCAGCCCGGTGCGCTCGTCCACCTCGCCGCGCAGTGGATGGCCGATGCGGATGCCGGTCACTTCCAGCGATTTCGGGTCGATCGTGGTGCCGGGCGCAGGCGCGATGTGCGCGTGCGCGACCTCGCCGGGCACGTAGCGGCCGGCGGCGTCCAGTTCGATCGGCACCGCCGCGATCTCCAGCAGCGCGTGGCGGTGGCAGTCGAAGCCGCCGGTCTCCACGTCCACCACCACCGGCAGGTAGCCGCGGAAACGCTGCGCCATCGGCGCGAAGGCGGGCGCATCCGCAGTTGCATCCATGAAATCCGTCATCCGCAAAGCCTAGCAGAGCCGCCGCGCGCGCCGGCTCAGGCGGGCGTCCACGGCTTGACGTGGCGCGCCGCCCAGGCGTGCAGGAAACGGCCCAGCTCGAGGAAGGTCTCGCGCCGCGCCGCGTTGCGCCGCCAGCACAGCCCGATGGTGCGCGCGTTCGCGGCGTTGCCCAGCGGCTGCACCACCACCCGGGTGCCCTTGAGGATGCCGCCGGTGATCGCAAGGTCGGGCAGGAAGGTGGCGCCCATGCCTTCCGACACCATCGCCACCAGGGTGTGCAGGCTGGTCGAGGAGAAGTTGACGCGCCCCACCTCCGCCGCGTGCTGCAGGGCGGGCAGGGCGTGGCTGTGCAGGCAGTGGTCGTGCTCCAGCAGCAGCAGGTTGCGCTCGTCGATCTGCGCCTGCAGGTCGAAGCGCTTGCCCTTCACCGGCCGCGGCGCGTCGTCGTCGCGGGTGGCGAAGCGGTAGGCGTCGTCGAACAGCATCCGGGTTTCCATGCCCGGGGTGTCGTAGGGGAAGGCCATCAGCACCAGGTCGAGCCGGCCCTCGGCCAGCTGGCCTAGCAGGTTGCCCGTCTTGTCCTCGCGCAGGGCCAGCCGCAGCTGCGGGAACTGGCGGCCGAGCGCGGGAATCAGCCGCGGCAGCAGGAACGGGCCGATGGTGGGCAGCACGCCGAGGTCGATCGTGCCGGCCATCGGGTTGCCGTCCTCGGCCGCCATCGCCACCAGCGCCTCGGCCTCGCGCAGCAGCAGGCGCGAGCGTGCCACCAGGCGGTGGCCCAGCGGGGTGATCACCACGCTGCGCTTGCTGCGCTCGGCCACCTGCGCGCCGAGCTGCGCTTCCAGCTCGCGGATGCCGGCGCTTAGGGTGGACTGGGTGACGAAGCAGGCCGCGGCCGCGCGCCCGAAGTTCAGGTGGTCGTGCAGGGCGACCAGGTAGCGCAGGTGGCGCAGGTTGGGCAGGGCGGACATGGCGGGCATGCGGAGGGCCGGGACGCTGCCATGGTAGCGAAAGCGTTATCGAGTGGGTCGATCACACAGGACGGAATAATTCATTTCCCATGCGCGCGGGGCGGGCCTACAGTGCCCCGCATGGACGCCGGCGATGGTGCCATCGCACCGGACGTCCAGCCCGCCACCGAGGAGATCGCCATGCACAGCGCACCGCTGCCGCCCGTTTCCGATGCCCATCCGGAGGTGACCGCCTTCTTCGATCCCGCCACCAACACCATCAGCTACGTGGTGCGCGATCCCGCCAGCAGCGCCTGCGCGATCATCGACCCGGTGCTGGACTTCGATCCCGCCGCAGGCCGCATCGGCTACGCCTCGGCGCAGCGCATCGTGGACCACGTGCGCGCGCAGGGCCTGACCGTGGAATGGCTGATCGAAACCCACGTCCATGCCGACCACCTGTCCGCCGCGCCGTGGCTGCAGCAGCAGCTGGGCGGCAGGATCGGGATCGGCGAGAAGATCGTGGAGGTGCAGCGCACCTTCGGCAAGGTGTTCAACGAGGGCACCGAGTTCCAGCGCGACGGCAGCCAGTTCGACCGCCTGTTCGCGGATGGCGACCGCTACGCGATCGGCACCCTGGAGGCCTTCGCCCTGCACACGCCCGGGCATACCCCGGCGTGCATGACCCACGTGGTCGGCGATGCCGCGTTCGTCGGCGACACCCTGTTCATGCCCGACGGCGGCACCGCGCGCGCCGACTTCCCCGGCGGCGATGCGCGCACGCTGTACCGCTCGGCCCGGCGCATCCTGTCGCTGCCGCCGCACACGCGCCTGTTCATGTGCCACGACTACGGCCCCGGCGGGCGCGAGATCCGCTGGGAGACCACCGTCGCCGAAGAGCGCCGCGCCAACATCCATGTCGCCGATGGCAGCGACGAGGACGGCTTCGTCGCCATGCGCCGGGCGCGCGACGCCACCCTCGGCATGCCGCGCCTGATCCTGCCCTCGCTGCAGGTGAACATGCGCGCCGGCCACCTGCCCGCGCCGGATGCCGATGGCCGCCGCTTCCTCAAGCTGCCGATCGACGCACTCTGAAGCCCGCACCCTGGAACGTCGATCCGAAACCCGCTTCCCGCCCCGTTTTGCCGACGGAGCCGGCTCTCCCCCGGCTCCCCCGCCGTCCGGCTCCGTCGGCCCCTGATTCCCCGTCCCACCCACAGGAGATACCCAGATGAGCTGCAGCAACAGCGAACCCAAGCCGATGCCGGTCGATGCCAACGCTTCCGTCGCGACCGCGAGCACGGCGGCGGCCATGCCGCGCATCAATGCGCCGGCGCCCGATTTCCAGGCCCAGACCACCCATGGCCCGCGCACGCTTGCCGACTACCGCGGCAAGTGGCTGGTGCTGTTCTCGCATCCGGCCGACTTCACCCCGGTGTGCACCACCGAGTTCATGGCCTTCGCGCGTGCGGCCGCGGAGTTCCGCGCCAACGGCACCGAGCTGCTGGGGCTGTCGATCGATTCGATCTTCTCGCACCTGGCCTGGGTGCAGAACATCAAGGAGAAGTTCGGGGTCGAGATCCCGTTCCCGATCATCGAGGATCTGAAGATGGACGTAGCCCGCGCCTACGGGATGATCCATCCGGGGGCATCCGACACCTCCGCGGTGCGCGCCACCTTCGTGATCGACGACGCCGGCATCCTGCGCGCGATGATCTATTACCCGATGACCAACGGCCGCTCGATCGCCGAGATCCTGCGCCTGGTCAAGGCCCTGCAGTACAGCCTCGCCAACGGCGTGGCCACGCCCGAGGGCTGGCAGCCGGGGGACAAGGTGCTGGTCGGTGCGCCCAAGACCGTCGAGGAGCTGGACGCGCGGCTGCAGGCCGGCCTGGAAACCACCGACTGGTATTTTTCGATGAAGCCAGCGGCCTGAGGCGAGGCCACATGCGTCACTTCGGCGCGGGCCCTGCTGCTTGCGCCATCGCACTTCTTCCCCCCGCACGGAGTCCCCCCGTGGCCGCGGGCGCCCCCGGGGCCCCCGCGGACCGCGGCGGCGCGCCGGGCGGTGCGCGCGGGGTGGGCGCG
>JBKBXH010000078.1:0-6079 GCA_046313655.1 Thermomonas sp.
CGCTGGCGATGATCGGGCCGGAGCTGTATCGCGCGTTCTTCCGCGGCTATACCCGCAAGCAGTGGGGGCTGGATCTCTCCGAGCTGGCGGCGGGGGTGGCCGCGCGCATCCCCACCCGCACCAACGACGACGACCGCTACTTCACCGACAGCTTCCAGTTCATGCCGGCCGAGGGCTACACGCGGATGTTCGAGCGCATGCTCGACCATCCCGGCATCGAGGTGCGCACCGGCGTCGCCTACGTGCGCGCGCGCACCCGGCCGCCGCGCCGGCGCACCATCTACACCGGCCCGATCGACGCCTTCTTCGACCACTGCCACGGCAGGCTGCCGTACCGCAGCCTGCGCTTCGAGCACGAGCACCTGCCGCAGGTGGAGGCGTTCCAGCCCACCGGCACCGTGAACTATCCCAACGACCACGCCTACACCCGGATCACCGAGTTCAAGTACCTCACCGGCGAGACCGCGCCCGGCACCTCGATCGTGCGCGAATACCCCGCCGCCGAGGGCGATCCGTTCTACCCGATCCCGCGCCCGGAGAACGAGGCCCTGTACCAGCGCTACAAGGCGCTGGCCGAGCAGACGCCCGACGTGAGCTTTGTCGGCCGGCTGGCGCAGTACCGCTACTACAACATGGACCAGGTGGTCGGCGCCGCGCTGGCGCTGTGCAACCGCCTGCTCGGCAAGCCGCAGGAGGAACAGGCATGAGCCAGCGCCGCAACCTGGTGATCGTGCGCGCCGGCGACAACTCGGTGCACCCGGGCTGGTTGGCCGGGCCCGGCCGCAGCTTCGACCTGTTCGTCAGCTACTTCGGCAACCAGCCGGGGCGCTACGCCGAACAGGCCGAGTACCACGAGGACCGCAAGGGCATGAAGTGGCCGGTGCTGGGCGAGCTGCTGCAGGCACATCCCGAGCTGGTCGAGCGCTACGAGCATTTCTGGCTGCCCGACGACGACCTGGTGGCGGATACCGCCACCATCGACCGCATGTTCGATTTCGCGCGCGCCTACCGGCTGGCGCTGGCGCAGCCGGCGCTGACCCGCAACTCCTACTACACCTGGCCGCTGCTGCTGCAGGATGCGCGCTACCAGCTGCGCTTCACCCGCTTCGTGGAGGTAATGGCCCCGGTGTTCGACCGCGACGCCCTGCGCATCTGCCTGCCCACCTTCACCGAGAGCACCAGCGGCTGGGGCCTGGATTCGCTCTGGCCGCGCCTGCTGGCCGCGCGCGGCGAGCAGGCGATCGCGATCATCGATGCCGCCGCCGTATACCACTCGCGTCCGGTGGGTGGCGGCGAGCTTTACAAGAGCACCGGCTTCAAGGCCGCCCTGGTCGATGAGGATCGGGTGATGGCCAAGTACGGGCTGGATCGGCGCGCGCTGGTGGAGGCACGGTACTTCTCCGGCGGCGTGCGCCAGGTGCGGCTGCCGCTATGGCGGCGGCTGCTCGACCCGCTGTCGCGTTCGCTGCGGCGTGCCAACTACCGCCGCCTGGAACGCCGTGGGCAGCGCGCGCGGCCGGAACAGCCATGAGCGCCGCGCTCCCCAGCGACTGCCATGCCTACGTGCTGAACCTGGCGCGCGCACCGCAACGGTTGGCGGCGATGCAGGCGCGGCTGTCCGCGCTCGGCGTGGCGTTCACCCGCATCGAGGGCGTGGACGGCGCCACCCTGGCGGCGGATGCGCTGGCGGCGCTGACCCGCCGCAACCGCTACTACAAGCCGCTGCGTCCGGGCGAAGTCGGCTGCTACCTCGGGCACGTGGAGGCATTGCGCAGCTTCCTGGCCTCGCCCGCGCACTTCTGCCTGCTGCTGGAGGACGACGCCTGCTTCGAGGACGGGTTCCTGCCGGCGCTGGCGGCGGCGCTGGAGCGCCGGCGCGCGGAGGCCGACCCACTGTGCCGCTGGGACGTGCTCAAGCTGTGCAACCGCCGGCGGCGCTGGATGCCGCTGGCACCGCTCGCGGCCGGCCACTGCCTGGTGGAATACGGCCCCAGCGTGCCCAGCACCACCACTGCCGCGGTGTGGACGCGCGAGGGCGCGACGCGCTTCCTGGCCGCGTTTTCCGGGGTGAGCCGGCCGGTGGATTGCGATCTCCAGCATCCGTGGGAATCCGGGCTGCGCATCCTGTCGGTGCATCCGCCGGTGGTCAGCGCCGAGCCGGTGCCCTCGACCATCGGCGGCGGCAAGCCGCGCTCGCGCAATCCCTGGCCCAAGCTGCGCTACGAGGCATTGCGGCTGTGGCCGCGCTGGCGCCACTTCAGCCGCCTGTATGGGCCGCTGTTCTGGCGCCGCTGGCGCCGCGGGGAGGGCTGCCCGCCGCTGCCGGACCACCGCGCATGACCGCCCCGGTGCGGGTGCTGCACTTCGTGACCGGCGGGTTCTCCGGCGGCGCGACCCAGGTGGCGATCCAGCTGGTCGACGCGGCGCGCGCGGGCGGGGCGCTCGAACCCCTGCTGGTGCTGCGGCGCAAGCGGCGCACGCCGCCGGAGCGCGTCGCCCAGCTGCGCGCGCGCGGGGTGCCGCTGGCGCTGGTGCCGGGCTGGTCGCACCTGGCCACCGTCCTCGCCCTGGCCAAGCTGTGCCGCCAGTTCCGCCCCGACGTGCTGATCGCGCACGGCTTCTCCGAACACCTGTGGGGACGCTATGCCGGGCTGCTGGCGAAGGTGCCGCACCTGGTGCACGTCGAACACAACACGCGCGAGCGCTACACCCGCTGGCGGCTGGCGCAGACGCGCTGGCTGGCGCGCCGCACCGACCGCATCGTGGGCTGCTCGGAAGGCGTGCGCCAGGTGCTGCTGGCGATGGGCATGCCCGCCGGGCGCACGCTGGCCATCCCCAACGGCATCGACCTGGCGCCCTTCACACAGGCCGAGGCGCATCCGCATGCCGCGCGCATCCCCGGGATCGTGATGGTCGCGCGCTTCTCCAAGCAGAAGGACCACGCCACCCTGCTGCGCGCGGTGGCGCTGCTGGCATCGCGTGGCCTGCGCGTACCGGTGCAGCTGCCGGGCGGCGGCAAGGCCCTGCACCGCAAGCCGCTGGAACGGCTGGCGGCGGAACTGGGCATTGGCGCGCAGGTGGACTTCCCCGGGGTGGTGCGCGACGTGCCGCAACGGCTGCTGGCGCACCAGCTGTGCGTGCTCAGCACCCATTACGAAGGCATGCCGCTGGCGCTGCTGGAAGGCATGGCCGCCGGTTGCGCGGTGGTCGGCAGCGCGGTCCCGGGCGTGCGCGAGGTGATCGCCGACGGCGTGGACGGGCTGCTGGTGCCGGAGGGCGATGCCGAGGCGCTGGCGCAGGCGCTGGAGCGCCTGCTGCGGGATCCGGCGCTGGCCGCGCGGCTGGCCGCGCAGGCGCGCGCCACGGCACTGCGCGAGTACGGGCGCGAACGCATGCACCGCCGCTACACGCAGCTGTGCCTGGCGCTGGCCGGGCGCGTGCCGGACGCGGAGGCTGGCGAGACAGACGCCACCGGCGCGTAAGCCGCCCGCTTCTGCGCGCTCAGCGCCGCCATTCGGCGTGGCGGCGCTCCCAGGCCCAGGCGTGGGCGAGGATCTGGTCGAGGTCGGCATGGCGCGGCTGCCAGCCGAGCACGCGGTGCGCGGCGCTGGCATCGGCCACCAGCACCGGCGGATCGCCCGGCCGGCGCGCGCCGACCTGCACCGGGATCGAATGCCCGGTGGCGCGGCGCGCCGCCGCGATCACCTCGCGCACCGAATGGCCGTTGCCGTTGCCCAGGTTGTAGCGTGCGCTGTCGCCGCCCAGCAGCAGCTGCCGCAGGGCCAACAGGTGCGCCTGGCACAGGTCCTCGACGTGGATGTAGTCGCGGACGCAGGTGCCATCGGCGGTGGGATAGTCCTCGCCGTACACCGTGATGTGCGGGCGGCGACCGGAGGCCACTTGCAGGATCAGCGGGATCAGGTGGGTCTCCGGCTCGTGGCATTCACCCAGCTCGCCCTCGGGGTCGGCACCGGCGGCGTTGAAGTAGCGCAGGCAGACCGACTTCAGGCCGTGGGCGCGGTCGAAATCCTCCAGCACCTGCTCGACGAACCACTTGCTGCGGCCGTAGGGGTTGATCGGCGCCTTCGGATGCGCTTCGTCGATCGGCACGTACTGCGGGTCGCCGAAGATCGCCGCGGTCGAGGAGAAGATGAAGCGCGCCACGCCGTGCGCGCGCATCGCCTCCAGCAGCACCAGGGTGGCAGCGACGTTGTTGCGGTAGTACTTGCCGGGCTCGGCCACTGATTCGCCGACCTGGATGAAGCTGGCGAAGTGCATCACCGCCGCCGGGCGCAGGGCGGCCAGCAGCGGGCCGACGAACGCCGGGTCGCCGATGTCGCCGACGTGCAGCGGCGCGCCGAGCACCGCCTCGCGGCGGCCGGAGGACAGATCGTCCGCCACGTGCACCGTGAAGCCCGCGCGGCGCAGTTGCTTGACCATGTGCGCGCCGATGTAGCCGGCGCCGCCAACGACGAGGATGGGGTCAGGCATGCAGGGCTCCGGGCGGCGGGATGCGGGTGTCAGCGGTAGAGGTCATGGTAAGGATTGTCCTCGCCGCTGCCGGGCGGGCGCAGGGTGTAGCGCTTGTAGGTCCACTGGTACTGGGTGAAATCGCGGGCGGCCACGGCCTCGATAGCGGCGTTCAGCGCGGCCACCGCCGCCTGCGGCTCGGCCGCGGCCACCTCGGCGGGCGCGGGTGCGATATGCAGGGCGAACCGCGGCGGCCCGTCGCCGGGCAGGCGCTGGCACCAGGCCAGCAGCACCTGTGCCCCACTGCGCGCGGCCAGCCGCGAGAGCAGGGTCATGGTCAGCGCCGGCTTGCCGAAGAACGGCGCGAACTCGCCCTCCCCGGCCTTGGGCTGCTGGTCGGGCAGGATCCCGACCACGCCGCCCTTCTGCAGGCGCTTGAGCAGGGTGCGCACGCCCGCCGCCTCGGCGCGGACCTGCTCCACCTGCCCACCGGCGTTGGCGCGGACGCGGCGCAGGAAGGCCTCGCCCACGGCCGATTCCGGCGGCCGGTACAGGATCGCCAGCGGGGTCTTGGCGGCCAGCCACTGGTTCAGCAGCTCCCAGTTGCCCATGTGCGGGGCGGCCACGATCAGGCCCTCGCCGCGGCGCAGTGCGGCATCGAACAGCGCCTCGCCGTGGACCTCGACGATGTCGGCCAGGTTGCGCGCGGCCGGGCGGGTCCACAGGCGGAGCGTCTCCACGGCCTGGCGGACGGTGACGCGCAAAATCCGATGGACCAGGATTTCGCGGCTTTTGGCGTCGAGATCGGCGCGGATCAGCTCCAGATTCCGTCGTGCCACGCGCGCCTCGCGGGCATCCAGGCGGTACCACAGCGCGGCCAGGCCGTCGGCCAGCGCGCGCAGCAGCGGCCACGGCAGGCGCGCCACGCCCCAGGCGCAGGCATACAGGACGGCGGCGGCCAGTTCGGTCATCGCCCGCATTGTAGGCAGGCCACCCTACAATCCGCGCATGCTTGCCCTGATCCAGCGCGTGACCCAGGCCCAGGTGACCGTCGAGGAAACGGTGGTCGGGGCGATCGGCCCCGGCCTGCTGGCGCTGGTGGGGATCGAGCCCGGCGACGGCGAGCCGCAGGCGCGCCGGCTGGCGCAGCGGCTGCTGGGCTACCGCGTGTTCGAGGACGCCGCCGGGCGCATGAACCGCTCGCTGGCCGACACCGGCGGCGGCCTGCTGCTGGTCAGCCAGTTCACCCTCGCCGCCGACACCCGCAGCGGCATGCGCCCCAGCTTCACCAGCGCCGCCCCTCCGGACGCGGCGCGGCACGAATTCGACCGCCTGCTGGCGATCTGCCGCGAACTGCACCCGCCGGGGGTGGAAACCGGCCGCTTCGGCGCCCATATGGTGGTCAGCCTGGTCAACGACGGCCCCGTGACCTTCCTGCTGCGGCCGTGACCAGGCCCGCGCGGGCGGATGTTCCGCCTGCACGGTATAATGCTGGGTTCTTTCCTGCGCCCCCCGCAGACCTTCCACAGGGTACCGCTTCCATGGCCAACGACCGCCAGACCGCCCCCCAGTCCGACATCAAGTCCCTGATCAGCAAGGGCCTCGAGCA
>JBKBXH010000079.1:0-3026 GCA_046313655.1 Thermomonas sp.
GTGCTGGCGTTCGAGACCCGCCTGGCCAAGGCCTCGCTGTCGCCGATCGAGCTGCGCGACCCGAACAACCAGTACCACTACGTCACCATCGCCGAGGCCGACAAGGTGACCCCGCACTTCCCGTGGGCCCCGTTCTTCAAGGCCAACGGCGTGCAGGCCGACGGCTTCTCGCTGTCGCAGCCGAAGTTCTTCGCCGAGTTCGACAAGATGCTGGCCGACGTGCCGGCCGCGCAGTGGCAGGCCTACCTGCGCATCCACGCGATCGACGGCATGGCCCCGTACCTGGCCGACAAGTTCAACGACGAGCGCTTCGACTTCTACGCCCGCACCCTGCGCGGCCAGCAGGAGCAGAAGCCGCGCTGGAAGCGCGTGCTCGACACCGTGGAAGGCAGCGCCGGCGAGGCGCTGGGCCAGCTGTACGTCAAGCAGTATTTCCCGGCCGAGTCCAAGGCGCAGATGCAGACCCTGGTGGACAACCTGCGCGAGGCGCTCAAGGCGCGCATCGAGAAGCTCGACTGGATGAGCCCGGAGACCAAGGCCAAGGCGATGGAGAAGTGGTCCAGCTTCACGCCCAAGATCGGCTATCCCGACAAGTGGCGCAGCTGGGACGGCCTGGCCACGAAGCGCGACGACTACGCCGGCAACGTGCTGGCCGCGGCCAAGTTCAACCATGACTACGAGATGGCCAAGATCGGCAAGCCGGTGGATCGCACCGAATGGGGCATGACCCCGCAGACGGTGAACGCCTACTACAACCCGCTGATGAACGAGATCGTCTTCCCGGCGGCGATCCTGCAGCCGCCGTTCTTCGACCCCAAGGCGGACCCGGCGCTGAACTACGGCGGCATCGGCGCGGTGATCGGGCACGAGATGATGCACGGCTACGACGACCAGGGCAGCCAGTTCGACGCCCAGGGCAACTTCAACAACTGGTGGACCAAGGCCGACCGCGACGGCTTCAACGCGCGCACCGGCAAGCTGGTCAAGCAGTTCGACGACTACGTGGCGATCGATGGCCTGCACGTGAAAGGCCAGCTCACCCTGGGCGAGAACATCGCCGACCTCGGCGGTCTGAACGTGGCCTGGGACGCCTACCAGAAGGCGCTCAAGGACGCCGGCAAGTCCGGCAGCGACAAGGTGGACGGCTATCCGGAGGACCAGCGCTTCTTCTTCAACTGGGCCACCGTGTGGCGCCGCAACTTCACCCCGGACGAAGCCAAGGTGCGGCTGAACACCGACCCGCACGCCCCGGCCAACTTCCGCGCGATCGGCGCGCCGTCGAACATGCCGGCGTTCGCGCAGGCGTTCGGCTGCAAGACCGGCGCCCCGATGGTGCGCGAGGGCGAGCAGCAGGTGGTGATCTGGTGATCCGGCGGATGCCCGCCTGATGCCCGCGAGGCCTGGCCCTGCCGGGCCTCGTCTTTTTGCGGCCGGCGCCGACGCCCCGGCGGTTCCGGCGCGCGCGCCGGCGGTGTATGTTCGCGCTTCCGCCTGCGGAGCCCGCCCATGGACATCCACGACATCGCCCTCAACCTGTACGCCCAGCTCGTGGGTGGCCGCCACGACGCCAACCTCGACATGGACGCCCGCATCGCCCTGGGGCGCGAGGCCTACCGCTACGCCGAGGCCTTCGTCGCCGCCAAGGACCAGTACATCCGCGAGCTGCCGGTCCCGGCCAGCGAGCAGGGCTTCTGAGGTCGCGCCCGATGCCCCTGCCCGCATCCCTGCCCACATCCGCTTCCGCGCGCCTGCCCAGGCGCATCGCCGCACTCGCCCTCGCGGCGTCCTTCCTCGGGCTGTCGGCCTGCAGCAGCGGCCCGGTGCGCCGGGTGTCGGAGCCCACCGCCAGCATCCAGCAGCTCAGCGTGCGCGCCGACGGCCAATGGGACGTGCAGCTGCGGCTGCAGAACTACAGCAGCGTACCGATGCGGTTCGACCGCGCCGCGCTGGCGCTGGCGTTCGACAATGGCCCAGCGGCGCGACTGGACCTGCAGCCAGGGATCGACATCGGCCCGGAATCGGCCGACGTGGTCAACGCCACCCTGGCCCCACTGCCGGCCGGGCGCGCGCGCATCGCCGGCGCGCTGGCCGACGGCCACGGCCTCTCCTACACCCTGTCCGGCAGCCTCGACGCGACCCCGCAGGACGGCAAGCAAAAGTCGTGGACGATCAAGCGCGAAAGCGCCCTGTCGCCGGTCCCGGGCCTGCCCGGCGCGCTGCGCTGAAAGGCGGGGCGGCGGTCACGCCACCGCACCATACGCTGTAGTATGCTCAGGGGCTGAAGCGGGCCGGCAGGCGGCCCGCGCATGCCAGGAACCCCACGCATGAGCACCTACAAAGCCCCCCTCGACGACCTTCGCTTCGGCCTGTACGACGTGCTCGGCGCGGAAGCCCTGTTCGCCCGCCTCGGCCATGCCGACGCCAACCGCGAACTGGTGGACGCCGTGCTGGACGAAGCCGCGCGCTTCACCGAGACCGTGCTGGCGCCGCTCAACCGGGTCGGCGACGAAATCGGCTGCAGCTACGACAAGGCGACCGGCAACGTCACCCCGCCGCCCGGCTTCAAGCAGGCCTTCGACCAGTTCGTGGAAGGCGGCTGGACCGGCCTGACCAACGCCCCCGAGCACGGCGGCCAGGGCATGCCGGCGCTGTTGGGCGGCGTGCTCACCGAGATGGTGGACAGCGCCAACCTGGCCTGGGGCAACTTCCCGATGCTCAGCCACGGCGCGGTGCAGGCGCTGGAGACCTATGGCGAGGACTGGCAGAAGGAGGTCTTCCTGAAGCCGCTGGTGGCCGGCACCTGGACCGGCACCATGTGCCTGACCGAGCCGCACTGCGGCACCGACCTCGGCCTGCTCAAGACCCGCGCCGAACCCGTCGCCGACGGCAAGTACGCCCTCACCGGCACCAAGATCTTCATCACCGCCGGCGAGCACGACCTCGTTCCCAACATCGTGCACCTGGTGCTGGCCAAGCTGCCGGACGCGCCGCCCGGCGCCAAGGGCATCTCGCTGTTCGTGGTGCCC
>JBKBXH010000079.1:3036-6056 GCA_046313655.1 Thermomonas sp.
GCCGCGACGGCACCGTGGGCGAGCGCAACGCGGTGCGCTGCGGCGCGATCGAGCACAAGATGGGCATCCACGGCTCGGCCACCTGCGTGATGAACTTCGACGGCGCCGAGGGCTACCTGGTCGGGCAGCCGCACAAGGGCCTGCAGGCGATGTTCGTGATGATGAACTCCGCCCGCCTCGGCGTGGGCGTGCAGGGCCTGGGGCTGTCCGAGCGCGCCTACCAGAACGCGCTGCGCTACGCGCGCGAGCGCCTGCAGTCGCGCGCGCTGTCCGGCCCGAAGTATCCGGACAAGCCGGCCGACCCGCTGATCGTGCAGCCGGACGTACGCCGCATGCTGCTCACCCAGAAAGCACTGATCGAGGGCGGCCGCCTGCTGTCGATGCACGCCTACTCGCTGCTGGACGTGGCCGAGAAGGCCGGCGATGCCGGCGAGCGCGAGCATGCCGAAACCCTGGTGAGCTGGCTGACCCCGATCTCCAAGGCGTGCCTGACCGAGTGGAGCATCGAAAACACCTACAACGCCCTGCAGTGCTTCGGCGGCCACGGCTACATCCACGAGCACGGGATGGAGCAATACGCGCGCGATGCCCGCATCACCACCCTGTACGAAGGCACCACCGGCATCCAGTCGCTGGACCTGATCGGGCGCAAGACCGCGGCCACCCAGGGCGCCGGGCTGAAGCTGTTCCTGGCCGAAGTGGAAACCTTCGCGAAGCAGCACGAGGGCGACGCCGCGTTGGCCGAGTTCATCGCGCCGCTGCGCGCCAAGTGCGGCGAGTGGGGCAAGCTGACCCAGGACGTGCTGCAGCGCGCGTCCGCAAATCCCGAGGAACTGGGCGCGGCCAGCACCGACTACCTGCTGTATTCCGGCTACGTGGTGCTGGCCTACTGGTGGGCGCGCAGCGTGGCCGCGGCCAATGCGTCGGACCGCCCGCAGGCGTTCAAGGACGCCAAGCGCGACACCGCGCGCTTCTACTTCGCCCGCGTCCTGCCGCGCACGCTGGCGCACAAGGCCGTGATCGACGCCGGCGCCGATCCGCTGATGGCCCTGCCCGACGCCGGCTTCGGCCCGCAGTAAGCGGCCTGCAAGCGCCCGGCCCGTCGTTCCCGCGCCTGCGGGAGTGACGAGCCTGCGGCGTTCGACCCACGGCGCGACCCCGGGCGGTACACAAACCGTCATCGAAGGGGTATAAGCTGCTGTTCCGATGGAGACCGATAGAGCGCTTGTTCGCCCGGCCCATGACGGCCCCCGCCCCGCTGCCTCGCTGCACGCGGTCCGCAGCCTACCCCCGCGCGATCCCGGGTTCGCCCCGCACCTGCGCCTGCTGGCCCTCGACGCGCACGGCCGCGCCCTCGACTGGATGAGCTGGCAGGACGCCGCCTGCCTGTATGCGCGCGGCGCGGTCGCCTGGACCCTGGGCGACCCCTGCCTGGAACTGCACGGCGGCCTGCAGCGCGCCACTGGCCGCCGCAGCCTGTTGCAGCTGCACCCCATCATCGCCGCGCGCGGGCACGTGCGCCCGGCGGCGATCGCCCCCACGCCCGCGCTGACCAACCAGGCCCTGTTCGCCCGCGACCAGCACCTGTGCCTGTACTGCGGGCGCGAGTTCTCGCGGCATGCGCTCACCCGCGACCACGTGCAGCCGGTGTCGCGCGGCGGGCGCGACGTGTGGGAAAACGTCGTCACCGCCTGCGTCCACTGCAACTCGCGCAAGGGCAACCGCACCCCGCAGCAGGCCGGCATGCCGCTGCTGGCCATCCCCTACCGCCCGAGCTGGGTGGAACACCTGATCCTCTCCAACCGCAACATCCTCGCCGACCAGATGGCGTTCCTGAAGGCGCAGATGCCCCGCCACCCGCGCGGCGCCTGAGCGCGGCCCCGCACCCACCCTTCGAGGCAAGCCACGGACAAGCCGGCCAAGGTCGAGAACTGCTACTTCAGGTTCCAGTGCAACCGCGACTGGAAGGACCTGTTCGAGATCCAGCAAAACCCCGGCATCCGCTACTGCGGCGAATGCGACCACCTCGTCTACCTCTGCTCCCGCGCGGAACTGGAGGAGCACGCCCGCAAAGGGCACTGCGCCGCGCTTCCGGTCGAAGAGGGCGCCCACCTCCGCCGCCACACCGTCGGCATGGTCGTGCCGCCGAGGTTCGACCCGGATCGCTGAGCATCACCATCGCGACCGCCACAGGACGCCGCCGTGACACGAGGCATCCCCGGCACATGCAGCCCGCCCTGCCCCCGCCCGTCGCCGGCGATTGACGCACGCGCTGGCGGCGGCAACACTCGGGGCCGAACCGCGACAAGGACACTGCGATGGCGCTGACCCTGGGCATGACCGGCATGGAACGCCACACCGAAGCCGAGGTGACGGCGGCCTTCAAGGCCGCCAACGTCGAGATCGGCGGGCACTGGGCGCTGGTGGACAGCGAGCAGGCCGACTACGTCATCATCGACATGGACAGCCTGTACGGTCCGATGAGCTGGCTGCGCCTGCACGGGCTGGGGCGCAAGGTGATCGGGCTGACCTCGGTGGACCGCCAGCAGACCGACTACCGCCTGCCGCACCCGATCAGCGCCAGCGACCTGGCCGTGCTGCTCAGCGAGATCGAAGCCGATGCCCCGCTGCTGGCGGACGCGGACGCCGCCGAACTCGCGCACGCCGCATCCGCACCCGCCGGGAACGCACCCGCCGGGAGCGCACCTGCCGGGAGCGCATCGGCCGGGAGCGCATCGGCCGAAGCGGCGGAGACGGCCGAGATGGCCGAAATGGATGAAACGGACGAAGCGCCGGAGATGGCAGAACCTTCCAACGCCATCGCGGATGCCAAATCCACCGACATCCTCGCCGCCGCTGCAGCCGCGCCGGCGCCGGCCGCGGAACCACAGGCCGTGGCCGATGCCGCGATGCCGGTGGTGGAGGCGCCGCCGCCGGCCGTCGCGGAGCCGCAGGCAACGCCGCTGCTGGACTGGCTGGCCCGCGGCCGCCCCGCCCGCCGCGTGCGCCTGCAGCACGCC
>JBKBXH010000080.1:0-5985 GCA_046313655.1 Thermomonas sp.
GGCGCGCAGCTGCGCTGGCAGCACGAAGGCTGGCGCGCCGCGCTGGGCGCCACCCGCACCAGCCGCCAGAACGACGTGGCCGTCAACGAAACGCCCACCGCCGGCTACACCCTGGTGGACGCGCACCTGTCCCGCCACTTCGACAGTGGCAACATCAGCTGGGAGCTGTTCGCGGACGGCAGCAACCTAACCAACCAGGTCGCACGCGTGCACACCTCGTTCCTCAAGGACCAGGTGATGCTGCCCGGCCGCAGCGTCGGCTTCGGCGTGCGCGTGTTCTTCTGAGGCTCAGCCCTTTCGAAGGCTCGGCCCTTCCGGGGCTCAGGCGGCCTGTGCACAGCGCGCGCACAGGCCGTGCACTTCCAGCGTCTGCGCCTGCGGAGCGAAGCCCAAGGCGCGCGCGGCCACGTCGAGCTGGGCGACGATGCTGGCGTCTTCCAGCTCGGTCGCGGAATGGCAGCGGTCGCAGATCAGGAACGGCACCGAGTGCTGGGCCGCGTTCGGATGGTGGCAGGCGACGAACGCGTTGATCGACTCCAGCTTGTGGATGAAGCCGTTGGCCAGCAGGAAATCCAGCGCGCGGTACACCGTCGGCGGCGCCACGCTGCCGGCGTCGTCCAGCGCGCGGAAGCGGTCCAGCAAGTCGTAGGCCTTCACCGGCTGGCCGGCCTCGGCGATCAGGCCAAGCACGCGCGCGCGCGGCGCGGTGAGACGCAGCCCGCGTTCGCCGCAGGCGCGCTCGACTGCCGCCACGAACCCGTGCGCATCGTGCACGTGGTGGCGGGGGTCGGTGCAGGCGTGCGGCTTGGCCATGGCCTTGATTTAGGCCGCCGCGGGGATCTTTGCAAGGGCGGCGTCGATCCGCGCCAACGCCTGCTCGCGCCCGCACAGGTAAACCGTCCAGCCGATGTCGGGGCTGACCTGGGTGCCGGTGATGGCCACCCGCATCGGCTGCGCGATCTTGCCCATGCCGATGCCCTGCGCCTCGGCGGTGGCCTTCAGCGCGTCGGCGATCGCCTCCGGGGTCCACTCCGCCAGCGCGGCCAGGCGCGCACGCGCCTCCGCCAGCGGCGCCTGCGCGGCGGGCACCAGGTGCTTGGCCACCGCCGCCGCGTCGTAGTCGGCCAGCGGCTGGAACCACACCGCGGACTTCTCCGCCATTTCCTTCAGGGTCTGCGCGCGCTCGCGCAGCGCCAGCACCAGCTCGGCCGGCTGCGGGCCGCGGGCGAGGTCATAGCCGGCCTGCTGCAAGTGCCACACGAGGTGCCTGGCGACGGCCTCGGGATCGTCCATCTTCAGGTATTGCTGGTTCATCCAGCCGAGCTTGGCCGCATCCAGCCGCGAGGCCTTCGCGTTGACGTCGGCCAGGTCGAACAGCGCCTGCATCTGCGCGATCGAGAAGATCTCCTGGTCGCCGTGCGACCAGCCCAACCGCACCAGGTAGTTCAGCAGCGCATGCGGCAGGTAGCCGGCGTCGCGGTACTGCATCACGTCGGCCGCGCCGGTGCGCTTGGACAGCTTGGCGCCATGCTCGTCGAGGATCATCGGCAGGTGCGCGAACACCGGCACCGCGGCGCCCAGCGCGCGGTAGATGTTGATCTGGCGCGGGGTATTGTTGACGTGGTCATCGCCGCGCACCACGTGGGTGATGGCCATGTCGATGTCGTCCACCACCACCGCGAAGTTGTAGGTGGCGTAGCCGTCGCTGCGAAAGATCACCAGGTCGTCGAGCTCGACGTTGGCGATCTCGATCCGGCCCTTCACCGCATCGTCCCAGGCCACCGTGCCCTCCAGCGGGTTCCTGAAGCGGATCACCCGGTTCGGGTCGTCGCGCCAGCCGGCGTTGGCGTCGCGGTAGGCCCCGTTGTAGCGCGGCTTCTCGCCGGCGGCCATCGCCGCCTCGCGCATCGCCTCGAGCTCTTCCTTGGTCTCGTAGGCGTAGTAGGCATGGCCGGAGGCGACCAGCTGCTCGGCCACCTCGCGGTAGCGGTCGAGGCGGTGGGTCTGGTAGACCGGGCCTTCGTCGTAATCCAGCCCCAGCCAGTCCATCGCCTCCAGAATCGCGCCGATCGCCGCCTGCGTGCTGCGCTCGCGGTCGGTGTCCTCGATCCGCAGCACGAACTGGCCGCCGTGCCGGCGCGCATACAGCCAGCAGTACAGCGCGGTGCGCGCGCCGCCGATGTGCAGGTAGCCGGTGGGGGACGGGGCGAAACGGGTGCGGACGGTCATGGGGTGCCATGGGGCGGTCGATGGCCCGCGATTTTAGCGCGATGCCTGTAGCCGGTCCGGGCGCAGCCCTACAATCGCGCGATGGCCACCCTGTTCGTTTCCGACCTCCACCTCGATCCCGAGCGCCCGCACATCACCGCGCTGTTCGGCGAGTTCCTCGCTGGCGAGGCGCGCGGCGCCGACGCGCTCTACATCCTCGGCGACCTGTTCGAGGCCTGGGTGGGCGACGACGATCCGTCTGACGCCGGCGCCTTCGTGGCCGGGAGACTGCACGCGCTGGTGGAGGCGGGCGTGCCCGTGTACTTCATCCGCGGCAACCGCGACTTCCTGCTGGGGCAGATCTATGCCGCGCGCTGCGGCATGGCCCTGCTGGACGACCCGACCGTGGTGGACCTGTACGGCACGCCCACGCTGCTGCTGCACGGCGACCTGCTGTGCACCGATGATACCGCCTACCAGCAGTTCCGCGCGCAGACCCGCGACCCGCAGTGGCAGGCGCAGTTCCTCGCGCAGCCGCTGGCGGCGCGGCTGGCGTTCGCGGCGCAGGCGCGCGCGGCCAGCCAGGCGCGCTATGGCGAGCTGGTGGCCCAGGGCATGGCCGAGACCATCGGCGACGTAGCGCCGGCCACGGTGCAGGCCTTCTTCGAGCACCACGGCGTGCGCCGCATGATCCACGGCCACACCCATCGCCCGGCGATCCACGACGAGGGCCACGACCGCACCCGCATCGTGCTGGGCGACTGGTACGAACAGGGCTCGGTGCTGCGGGTGACGCCCGACGGCTGCATGCTGGCGGCCCTCGCCCCGGCCTGACGGCGGCCGCGGTCAGTCCGCTTCGGCCAGCAGGCTTTCCAGCTCTTCCGGATCGAACCCCGCCTGCAGCCGCGCCTCGGTGTTGAACGGTTTGTGCAGCACGCCGCTGGCATAGTCGCGCAGCAGTTCGCGGAAACGCGCGCGCGGCTCCACCCCCGCGCGCTCGCAGTGCCAGCGGTACCAGCGGCTGCCGGCGGCCACGTGCGCCACCTCCTCGCGCAGGATGATCTCCAGGATATCCGCGGTGGCGACGTCGCCCAGCGCGCGCAGCTTCACGATCATGCCTGGAGTGACATCCAGCCCGCGCGCCTCCAGCACGCGCGGCACCAGCGCCATGCGGGCCAGGCCGTCGTGCGCGGTCTTCTCGGCCATCTCCCACAGGCCGTTGTGGGCGTCGAAGTCGCCGTAGTCGTGGCCGAACTCGCGCAACCGCGCGCGCAGCAGGTTGAAGTGCCGGGCCTCGTCGCGGGCCACCGCCACCCAGTCCGTGTAGAACGCGGGCGGCATCCCGCGGAAGCGGTACGCCGCGTCCCAGGCGAGGTCGATGGCATTGAACTCGATGTGCGCCACCGCGTGGATGAAGGCGGCGCGCCCCTCGCGGCTTCCGAAGCCGCGTCGCGGCAGGTCGCGCGGATGCACCAGGCGCGGGCGCGCGGGCCGGCCCGGCATCCGGATCGGCTCCGGCGGCGGGGCGTCGTCGTCGACCGCCAGTTCACCGCGCGCGAACGCCTCCGCCATCGCCAGCGTCAGCGCGGGCTTTGCATCCGGCGTGGCGGCATCAAGGCAGGTACGGGCGGCGGTGAAGAGGCTCTTCATATCGGCAACCAGGAATGTCGCGAGGCGTGCGGCGGGGGGCTTGCCCTCCGTCGCCTTGCGATGAAACGCATCATCCGGCACGCCGTTTCTTCTTCGCCTCGTCCGAGCGCAGCTGCTGGATGCGCTCGAAATAGTCGGGATCGATCCCGGTGACGTATTCGCCGCTGAAGCAGGACGAATCGAACTTGCGACCCGGGAACTTGGGCCCGGCGACCGCGGCCTCGAGATCGGCCAGGTCCTGGTACACCAGCCAGTCGCAGCCCAGCAGCTGCTCGATTTCCTTCTCGCTGCGGCCGTGCGCCACCAGCTCCTCGCTGGACGGCATGTCGATGCCGTACACGTTCGGATGCCGCACCGGCGGCGCGGCCGAGGCCAGGTACACCTTGCGCGCGCCGGCATCGCGCGCCATCTGCACGATCTGGCGGCTGGTGGTGCCGCGCACGATGGAATCGTCCACCAGCAGCACCACCCGGTTGCGGAACTCCAGCGGGATCGGGTTGAGCTTGCGCTTCACCGACTTCGCGCGCTCGCCCTGCCCCGGCATGATGAAGGTGCGGCCGACGTAGCGGTTCTTGATGAAGCCCTCGCGGTACTTCACGCCCAGCACGTTGGCGATCTCCAGCGCGGAATCGCGGCTGGTGTCGGGGATCGGGATCACCACGTCGATGTCGTGGTCGGGCCGCTCGCGCAGGATCTTCTCGCCCAGGGTCACGCCCATGCGCATGCGCGCCTTGTGTACCGAGATATTCTCGATCATCGAGTCCGGGCGCGCGAAATACACGTACTCGAAGATGCACGGCGCATGCGGCATCTCCGGCGCGCATGGGCGCGCGTGCAGCTCGCCGCGCGCGGTGATGACGAGGCCCTCGCCCGGCGCCACGTCGCGCACGCGCTCGAAGCCCAGCACGTCCAGCGCCACCGACTCGGAGGCAATGATGTATTCGTCGCCGCCCGCGCTGCTGCGCTTGCCCAGCACCAGCGGACGGATGCCGTGCGGGTCGCGGAACGCGACCAGGCCGAGGCCCAGCACCGTGCACACCACCGCGTAGCCTCCGCGCGCGCGCCGGTTCACACCCTCGATCGCGGCGAACACCGCGTCCGGCGTCAGCGCCTTCTGGGTGTCCAGCTCGTGCGCGAACACGTTCAGCAGCACTTCCGAATCGGATTCGGTGTTGACGTTGCGGCGGTCCTGCTCGAACACCTCGCGCCGCAGCGCCTCGGTGTTCACCAGGTTGCCGTTGTGCGCGAGCGCGATGCCGTAGGGCGAGTTGACATAGAACGGCTGCGCCTCGTCGCTGCCCTCGCTGCCGGCGGTGGGGTAGCGGCAATGGCCGATCCCGATCCGCCCCTGCAGCAGGCCCATCGCGCGGGCGTCGAACACGTCGCGCACCAGGCCGTTGCCCTTGTGCACGCGCAGCTTGCCGCCCTCGGCGGTGGCGATGCCGGCCGCGTCCTGGCCACGATGCTGGAGGACGGTCAGGCCGTCATACAGCAGCCCGGCCACTTCGCTCTGGCCGACGATACCGACGATGCCGCACATGCAGGGGATTCCTTGGGGATGCCGTGACGCTGGAAAACGGGATCGGGGCGGAGCTGGCTCCGCGGCTCAGGGATGCGGGCGCACCATGCCGTCCTTGCCGGCGGCCTTCAGCTTGGCCTTCAGCGCATCCGCCTCGGCGCGGGTGAGCACCGGGCCCACCCGCACCCGGGTGAGGGTGCCGTTCGGGCCGGGCACGGTGTCGGTGAAGGCATTGAACCCGGCCTTGCGCAGGGCATCGCGCTGGGCCAGCGCGTCCGGGGCCGAGGCGAACGCGCCGATCTGGACCACGAAACCGGTGTTCGCCGGATTGGCCGGCGCGCTCGCCGGCGGCTCGGCCTTGGGCGTCTGCGCGGCGCTGGCGGCGGCAGCCGGCTTCTCCGCCACCTTCGGCGCGGGCTTGTCGGCCGGCTTGTCTGCGGGTTTTTCGACGGCCTTGGCCGGCGCGGCGGCGGCCGTGGCGGCCGGCTTCGGCGCCGGCGGCGTGGCCGACATCACGATCCGCATCGTGTCGGAAAAGCTGAGCGAGAAGCTCGGGCAGCGCTTCATCGTCGAGAACATGCCTGGAGCAGGCGGCATCACGGCGGCCC
>JBKBXH010000081.1:0-5963 GCA_046313655.1 Thermomonas sp.
ACCCGGTACTGCGCCGACTGGGTGAAGATGGTCGAGACCAGGCGCTGGCCGAAGGCGTCGTACAGCGCGCTGTCGATCGCCGCCATGCCGATGCCCAGGCGCGCGGCGGCGTCGCGGTCCACCGCCACGTAGGCCTGCAGGCCCTGGTCCTGCAGGTCGTCGGTGACGCCGCGCAGCTGCGGCAGCGCCCGCAGCCGCGGCTGCAGCGCGCGCACCGCCTGCGCCAGCGCCTCCTGGCTGGTGGCCGAGACGCTGAACTGGTACGGGTAGCGCCCGCTGATGTCGTCGATCGACAGGTCCTGCACCGGCTGGAAGTAGGCCGCGATGCCCGCCACCTGCGCCGCCTGCCGTTCCAGCCGTTCGATCACCGGCTGCACCCGCAGCCCGCGCTGCGCCAGCGGCTTCAGGCTCACCAGCAGGCGGCCGCTGTTCATCGTGGTGTTGACCCCGTCGATGCCGGCCACCGCCGACACGCTCTCCACCGCCGGGTCGCGCAGCAGCGCCTGCGCCAGCGCGGTCTGGCGCTGGCGCATGGCGGCGAACGACACGTCCTGCGGGGCGGCGGTGGTGACTTGCACCAGCCCGGTGTCCTGCACCGGGAAGAAGCCCTTGGGCACCAGCACGTACAGCAGCAGGGTCAGCAGCAACGTCACCCCGGCGACGCCCAGCGCCTGCCGCTGGCGGCCCAGCACCCACACCAGCGCCGCGTGGTAGCGGTCGGCCAGGCGCTCGAACAGCCGCCCGCTGGCGTGGAAGAAACGGCCCTGGCGCTGTTCGGGCACGTGCCGCAGCAGGCGCGCGCTGAGCATCGGGGTGAAGCTCAGCGACACCGCCGCCGAGATCAGGATCGCCACCGCCAGAGTCACCGCGAACTCGCGGAACAGCCGGCCCACCACGTCGCCCATGAACAGCAGCGGGATCAGCACCGCGATCAGCGAGAAGGTGAGCGAGATGATGGTGAAGCCGATCTGCCCGGCGCCCTTCAGCGCGGCCGCCAGCGGCGGGTCGCCGGCCTCGATGTAGCGCGCGATGTTCTCGATCATCACGATCGCGTCGTCCACCACGAAGCCGGTGGCGATGGTCAGCGCCATCAGGGTCAGGGTGTTGATCGAGAAGCCCAGCAGGTACATCGCGCCGAACGTGCCCACCAGCGCCAGCGGCACCGCGGTGGCCGGGATGAAGGTGGCGCGCGCGCTGCGCAGGAACACGAAGATCACCGTCACCACCAGCACCACCGCCAGCAGCAGCTCGAACTGCACGTCCGCGATCGCGGCGCGGATGGTGGTGGTGCGGTCGGACAGCACCTGCAGCCGCGCGGCGGCCGGCAGCTGCGCCTGCATGTCGGGCAGCAGCGTGTGGATCGCGTCCACCACCGCGATCACGTTCGCGCCTGGCTGGCGCTGCACGTTGACCACGATGCCGGGGCGGCCGTTGACGCTGGCGGCCTGCCAGGCGTTCTCCGGACCGCTACCGATGCTGGCTACGTCGCCCAGCCGCACCGGCGCGCCGTTGGCATAGCCCACCACCAGCGCGCGGTACTGGTCCGCGCTCTGCAGCTGGTCGTTGGCGTCGATGCTGAAGCTCTGGTGGGTGCCGTCGATGCTGCCCTTCGGGGCGTTCACGTTGGCCGCCGCCAGCGCGCTGCGGATGCCATCGAGGGTCAGCCCCAGCGATGCCAGCTGGCCGCCGTTGACGGTGACCCGGATCGCCGGCTTGTGCCCGCCGGAAAGCGTCACCAGGCCCACTCCCGGCACCTGCGAGAGCTTCTGCGACAGGCGGGTGTCGGCAAGGTCGTACAGGCGGGTCAGCGGCAGGGTGTCGGAGGTCAGCCCGAGGGTGATCACCGGGGCATCGGCCGGGTTCACCTTCGCGTACAGTGGCGGCTGCGGCAGGTCGCTTGGGAGGAAATTGCCGGCTGCGTTGATCGCCGCCTGCACCTCCTGCTCGGCCACGTCCAGCGGCAGCGCGAGGTCGAAGCGCAGGGTCACCACCGACGCGCCGCCGGAACTGACCGACCACATCTGAGCCAGCCCCGGCATCTGCCCGAACTGGCGCTCCAGCGGCGCGGTGACCGCCGAGGTCATCACCTCCGGGCTGGCGCCGGGGTACAGGGTGGTGACCTGGATGGTGGGGTAGTCCACCTCCGGCAGCGCCGCTTCCGGCAGCAGCCGGTAGCCGACGAAGCCGGCCACCAGCACCGCCACCATCAGCAGGGTGGTGGCGATCGGGCGCAGGATGAACACCCGCGACGGGCTGGGGCGGTCGGCCTCCGGGTCGGGTGGCGCCTCCGCCGGTTCGCGCTGTTCCTGCATCAGCCTGCTCCACCCTGCCTGCGCGGCGCGTGCCCAGGCGCGGCCGCGCCGTTGCCGGTGCCATTGCCATTGCCGGACTGGGCCTGCACCACCTTCACCGGGGCGCCGTCACGCAGGCGGTCCAGGCCGTCGGTGACCACCTGCTCGCCCGCCTTCAGCCCGCTGGTGATGCGGGTGGCATCGCCCAAGGTGCCGCCGGTGGCGACCTTGCGCAGCGCCACCTTGCCGGCGTTGCCGATCACGTAGACGTAGGTGCCGGGCGCGCCCACCGCCACCGCGGTGGTCGGCACCAGCAGCGCGTCGGGGATGGTGCGCACCAGCACCCGCACGTTGACGAAGGCGTTCGGATACAGCGCCAGGTCGCGGTTGCCGAACTCGGCGCGGAAGGCGAGGGTGCCGGTGGCGGTATTGATCTGGTTGTCCGCGGCCAGCAGGCGGCCGGTATCGAGCAGGCGGGTGTTGCCGCCGTCCCAGGCCTGCACGGTGACCGCCTGCCCGGCCTGCAGCTGTTCGATCAGCGCGCTGGCCTGCTGCTGCGGCAGGGCGAAGGTCACCTGCACCGGCTGCACCTGCGCGATCACCGCGATCGGGGTGGCGGTGGTGGTGCCGCTGGTAGCGCCATTGCCGCCGCCGACCGCGCCGGAGGTGTTGACCAGGTTGCCGGCATCCACCGGGCGCAGGCCGACGATCCCCGCCACCGGCGCGGTGATCCGGGTCCAGCCCAGCTGCAACTGGGCGTTCGCCAGGCTGGCCTGGTTCGCCTTCAGGGTGGCCTGCAGCTGCGCCACCGTGGTGCGCTGGTCGGCCACCTGCTGCTCGGCGATCGAGTCCTGCTTGAGCAGGCTTTCATAGCGGGCCAGGTCGCGCTGCGCTCCGGCCAGCTGGGCCTGGGTCTGCGCCACCTGCGCCTGCGCCTGCTGCACCGCCACCTCGAACGGCCGCGGGTCGATCCGCGCCAGCACCTGCCCGGCCTGTACCGCCTGCCCCTGCCGGTAGTCCACGCTTTGCAGCAGGCCGGACACCCGCGGCATCACGTTCACCAGCGCGCGCGGGGTGACCGTGCCGATCGCGCCCACCCACACCGGCATCGGCTGCACCTTGGCCACCGAGGCGGTCACCGCCTGCGGCCCCTGCATCCCGCCGCGCCCGCCTGGGCCGCCGCCGGACGGGCCCTGGTCCGCGCCGCCGCCGCGATGGCAGGCGGCCAGGGCAAGGCTGGCGGACAGGGCGATCCACAGCGGCATCGCCGCGCGCCGCGCGGCCGGGTGGCCGCGGCGGGCCGGCGGAAGGGGGAGGGGTTGGCGGGCCATACGGGTCGGTTGCCTCATGCAGGAGGGGCGCGGCGATATCCTGCAGGGAAATCGCCCGGGTGCGCGATCCAACACCGCAACGCGTTTGCAGGGCGTGAGGTTGACCGGATCTTTCGCTCGATGCATCGTGATCACCAGGACCGCGCGCCCAGAGGTCGCCACGCCCTGGCTGGCGGGTTCGGTCGTTAGGTCAAATCCCCGAGGAGGTCGCCCATGATCCCGAAGAATACCCTCTGCATCTGGTATGACACCGAAGCCGAGACAGCGGCGCGCTTCTATGCCTCGGTCTTCCCGGACAGCGAAGTGCAGCAGGTGATCCGCTCGCCGATGGACAACCCCGGCAACAAGGCGGGCGAGGTGCTGGTGGTGCGCTTCACGGTTTGCGGCATTCCCTGCATCGGGCTCAACGGCGGGCCGCTCTTCCCGCATACCGAGGCGTTCTCGTTCCAGATCGCCACCGACACGCAGGAGGAAACCGACCGCTACTGGAATGCCATCGTCGGCAACGGTGGGCAGGAGAGCGAATGCGGCTGGTGCAAGGACCGCTGGGGTGTGAACTGGCAGATCACCCCACGCACCCTGACCGAGGCGCTGTCCGCAGGTGGCGCGGAAGCCGAGCGCGCCTTCGCCGCGATGATGACCATGCGCAAGATCGACGTGGCGACGATCGATGCCGCGCGGCGGGGGTAAGGGATGGCCAAGTACCTGATCAGCTTCCCGGCGGTCGCGATGGTGGCGCCCACGGATGAGATGGCCGCGGTCGAGCGCGATGCGCATGCCTTGATGGCCGAGGCCAAGGCCGAAGGGGTGTATGTCTTCGCCGGCGGCATCGATGGCAGCATGCCGCCCGTGCGTGTCTCGGCCGATGGCACGGTCACCCAGGGCGGCTACCCATCGGCGCGCCCGCTCGACGGTGGCTTTGCGGTGCTCGAACTTCCCACGTACGAGATGGCGCTTTTCTGGGCGGCGCGGTTCGCCGGAGCCTGTCGCTGTGACCAGGAGGTACGTGTATTCGGATTCGATCCGGCATCATGAGCCATGAGGATTGAGGAGCTTGAACCCGGTCGTCAGGGGTACTGGGTCTGGTAATGCCGTTGCTCGCCACCTGGAGTCGTCATGTCACTCATGAAGCCACTCATCGCCCGCGCCAGCATGCTCATCCGCCGGCCGGTTGCCGAAGTTTTCAATGCTTTCGTTGACCCAGCCATCACCACCAAATTCTGGTTCTCGCGCGCCAGCGGCCGCCTCAATCCCGGCGCGACCGTCACCTGGTACTGGGACCACTACGGCGTGTCCGGCGAAGTGACGGTCACCGCGCTGGAACCCAACCGGCGCCTCGCCATCGCGTGGCCGACGCCGGTGGAATGGACCTTTACCCCGCGCGAGGAAGGCACCTTCGTGTCCATCGTCGCCTCCGGCTTCACCGGCACGGATGACGAGCAGGCGGCGCAGGCGCTGGATTCGACCGAGGGCTTCAACCTCGTCATCGCCGGCTGCAAGGCCTGGCTGGAGCATGGGGTCGAACTGCGCCTCGTCAACGACAAGCATCCCGACCGGGCATCCGAAGGATGAGGGTCGCCTGAGGGATGGCGGCTCGAACAAGGATGGGAGCGACTCGCGCGGCCAATCTCCGGAACTTTCGGTGATGTCGGGGGCGGCGGGTTGGCGGCAACCCAGCGGGATTGGCAGCGTAGGCAAACGGCAACGAAACGCCGATCGATCACGTGGACAGGCCAAGTGGCAGGCCAGAAACGAGAAGCCCCGCATCGGCTGGAACCGTTGCAGGGCTTGCGTTTGAACATGGTGGTGTACTCTGACCTGCCCCCGTCAAGCCGTACCACTCGAAGCTAGGTAGAGTCCGTCATCCAGAGAGGACGGACATGCGCAAGAGTCGCTTCACCACGGAACAGATCATTGGCTTTCTCAAGCAGGCCGAGGCCGGCATGGCGGTATCGGAGCTGGGCCGGCAGTACGGCTTCAGCCCGGCCAGTTTCTACGCCTGGCGCGCCAAGTACGGCGGCATGGAGGCCGAAGACGCCAAGCGTCTGAAGGAGCTGGAGTCGGAGAACAGCCGGCTCAAGCGGTTGCTGGCCGAGGCGCACCTGGACATCGAAGCGCTGAAGATCGGCTTCGGGGTAAAACGCTAGCCCCGCAATGCAAGCGCGAGGCGGTTCGTCGCATGCTCGAGGCTGTGGCCGTGAGCGAGCGCCGGGCCTGCCGCCTTGCGGGGCTGTCCCGCGACGCCTTCCGCCATCCGCCCGAGCCAGTGCCTGCGACGCAGGCGCTGTCGGCCAGGATCATCGAACTGGCGCAGGTGCGCCGCAGGTTCGGCTACCGCCGC
>JBKBXH010000082.1:0-5902 GCA_046313655.1 Thermomonas sp.
GAATGCGGCCAACCGCAGGGCGGGCGACATGCGCCGGTGCCGTATATCGGATTTCCGCGCGGGGAAAAAGAAAACGCCGGCGCGGGCCGGCGTTTTCCATGCGTTCCATTCGGCATGGCCGTGGCCATGCGCGCCTGCGGGATTGCGCCCGCCCGCGCGGCCATCACTTCTGGATCAGGAACTCCTCCAGCTTGCGGCCGGCGGCCAGTTCGCCGGCCAGCCAGCGCGGCGGGCGCCCGCGGCCGGTCCAGGTGTCCTTTTCGTTCGCCGGATTGCGGTACTTCGGCGGCACCTTGCCGCCGCTGCGCTTGGCGGCGGTCTTGCGCGGCTTCTTCGGCGAGGCGGGGGCGCTGCTGCCGCCACCGGACTTGCCGTACAGCTCCTCGAAGGTCCAGCCGGCGCTCTTCAGCAGCTTGGCCACCGCGGCCTTGGTCTGCGCGGCGGGCTTGCGCTTGGCCAGCGCCTTCTTGCGCTTGTTGGCGCGCGCGATCAGGGCGGCCAGTTCCTGCGGGCTGAGAGTGTCGATATTCATGCTCATGGTGGGTTTCGACTTTTTGGAATGAAGGGAGTATCCAGTCCGTTGGATGCGCGGATCATACTCCGATCATTCCGGTCGTGGGGGATCCAGCGGGAATCCCCCGGGAGTTTCCCGGGGTTTCCGCAATATGTGTTCAGGAAGCCACGGGGGAATATCTTCAGGCGCGGAGTTTTTCCAGCAGCGCGGCGCGGCCGAGCTGTTCGGATTCGCCGGCGGTGCGCGCGCGATATTCGAACGTGCCGGCTTCCAGCCCGCGTGCGGAAACCACCACCCGGTGCGGAATGCCGATCAATTCGATATCCGCGAACATCGCGCCGGGGCGCAGGCCGCGGTCGTCGAGCGCGGCCTCCAGCCCGGCGGCGTTCAATTCCGCATACAGCGCTTCCGCCGCGGCGGTCACCGCCGGGTCGTCCTTGGGATTGATCACGCACACCACCACCCGCCACGGTGCCATCGCCGGCGGCCATACGATGCCGGCCGCGTCGTGGTTCTGCTCGATCGCCGCAGCCACGATCCGCGAAACGCCGATCCCGTAGCAGCCCATCGCCGGGGCCACCGCCTTGCCGGCCGCGTCCAGCACGCTGCAATGCATCGCCTCGGAATACTTGCGGCCGAGCGCGAACACGTGGCCGACCTCGATCCCGCGCGCCATCCGCAGCACGCCCTTGCCGTCCGGCGAGGGATCGCCCTCGACCACGTTGCGGATGTCCGCCACTTCGGGCTCCGGCAGGTCGCGGCTCCAGTTCACGCCGGCAAGGTGGAATCCGGGCTTGTTGGCGCCGACCACGAAATCGGCCATCGCCGCCACCGTGCGGTCGGCGATCACCCGGATCGGCCGGCGCGGCTGCAGCGGGCCGAGGAAGCCCGGTTCGCAGCCGAGGTGCTCCAGGATCTCCGCCTCGCTCGCCAGCCGGTAATCGGCCAGCCCCGGCAGTTTCGCCAGCTTGATTTCATTCACCACGTGGTCGCCGCGCACCAGCGCCAGGGTGAATTGCGGCGCGCCGTCGTCGCCCGTGCCCATCACCGCGACCGATTTCACCGTGCGCGCCAGCGGGATGCCCAGCAGCGCGGCGACCTCCTCGCAGGTTTTCTGCACCGGGGTGGCGACTTCGCGCAGGGATTCGCCCTCGGCCGCGCGCGGGCCGGGCGCGATGGCCTCGGCCAGTTCCACGTTGGCCGCGAAATCCGAGCCGTCGCTGTAGGCCAGCGCGTCCTCGCCGGAATCGGCCAGCACCTGGAATTCATGCGAGGCGCTGCCGCCGATCGCGCCGGTATCCGCCGCCACCGCGCGGAACTTCAGCCCGAGCCGGGTGAAGATGCGCGAATAGGCGTCGTACATCTTGCGGTATTCGGCGCGCAGCGAATCCTCGTCGATATGGAAGGAATAGGCGTCCTTCATGATGAATTCGCGCGCGCGCATCACCCCGAAGCGCGGACGGATCTCGTCGCGGAACTTGGTGGTGATCTGGTACAGGTTCACCGGCAGCTGCTTGTAGCTGGAGAATTCCTGGCGGAAGAAATCGGTGACCGCTTCCTCGGCGGTCGGGGTGAAGCAGTAGTCCTGCTCCTTGCGGTCGCGGATCTTCAGCAGCTGCGGCCCGAACTTCGCCCAGCGCCCGGTTTCCTCCCACAGCTCCTTCGGCTGCACCGAGGGCATCGCCATTTCGATCGCGCCGGCGCGGTCCATTTCCTCGCGCACTACGGTTTCCACCTTGCGCAGCACGCGCAGGCCCAGCGGCGACCAGGTGTACAGGCCGGCGGCCAGCTTGCGGATCATGCCGGCCTTGAGCATCAGCTTGTGGCTGGCGATCTCGGCTTCGGCCGGGGTTTCCTTTTCGGTGCGGAGGTGGAACTGCGACAGGCGCATGCGGAGGGCTTCGACACGGGGCGGAACGCGCATTTTGCCATGCGCGCGCGTGGTGGACCGGGCTGGACGTGGTCTGCGCGATCAGCGCGTGCCGTCGACCTCGATGCCGTCCTTAGGGGCCTTGCGGATGCGCTCGTAGCGGTGGTCCTTCGGCGGCTCGTCGCTGACGTGCAGGGTGCCGGCGTCGTCGCGCCAGCGGTACAGCGCGTCCGCGCGC
This sequence comes from Thermomonas sp., assembly GCA_046313655.1. Taxonomy (GTDB): domain Bacteria; phylum Pseudomonadota; class Gammaproteobacteria; order Xanthomonadales; family Xanthomonadaceae; genus Thermomonas. The sequence goes on from JBKBXH010000082.1 coordinate 2,623, forward strand.
TCGGCCTTGATCGCCGCAGCCTCGGCGGCGGCCTCGCGCTCATGCGCGCGCCGCGGCATCTCGACCGTGTACCACCAGCGGGCCGCGGCCGCCGCGGCCACCGCCAGCAGCACCAGCCAGATCCATTGCCTCACGGTGGCCTCAGGGCTTGCCCGGCGGGCAGAACGCCTTCACCGCGGCCGCGTTCAGCTCGGTCTGGGCCTTGCGCTCGTCGGCGCTGAGGTTGCGGTCGGGCTTGCCGTCGCCGTTGCTGTCGTAGCCGATCGGCTCCCCGCCCTGCAGGCGCTTGAGGTTGGCGCGGGCATTGGTGCACTGCTCGCTCTCGGCGGCCTGCTTGGGCTCGCTGGGCGCGGTGGTGCCGGTGCGCACGTCGATGTCGCGGGTCTGGTGGGTGTTGCTGGGCGGGGTGTCGGTGTAGTGGGTGACGCCGCTGGCGTCCTTCCACTGGTACACGCGCTGCTGCTGCTGGGCCGCGGCCGGCGCGGCCAGCGCGGCGGCCAGCACGGACAGGACGAGGAAACGGGCGAGGATCATGGCGGGCTCCGGGGGAATGCCGGCCGATTCCAGCACTGCGACGGCTCCACCGCAACCCCGTAAACTGGGGTCATGGACGAAAATCTCGACCCTTCGCCGCGCCCGCGCGGCCGCGGCATCTACCTGCTGCCCAACCTGTTCACCACCGGCGCCCTGTTCGGCGGGTTCTATTCGATCATCGCCGCCTCGCAGGGGCGATTCGAGGCGGCCTGCATCGCGATCTTCATTTCCGCGGTGCTGGACGGGCTGGACGGCCGGGTCGCGCGGCTGACCAATACCCAGAGCGAATTCGGGGTGCAGTACGACTCGCTGTCCGACCTCATCAGCTTCGGCATGGCCCCGGCCATGCTGATGTACCACTGGGCGCTGGTGTCGCTGAAGCTGGACGGGCCCACCCTGGGCAAGATCGGCTGGCTGGGCGCGTTCCTATACGCGGCCTGCGCGGCGCTGCGGCTGGCGCGGTTCAACAGCCAGGTGGGCACGGTGGACAAGCGCTGGTTCATCGGCCTGGCCAGCCCCGCCGCGGCCGGGCTGGTGGCCAGCTTCGTCTGGGTCTGCCATGAGTTCGGCGCCTCCGGCGTGGAGCTGCGCTATGCCGCGCTGGCGGTGGCGGTGGTGGCCGGCCTGCTGATGGTCAGCCGCATCCGCTACAACAGCTTCAAGGGCAGCCGCCAGGGGCCGAAGGCCGACCGCGTGCCGTTCTTCGTGCTGGTGCTGGTGCTGGCGGGGTTGATCGCGCTGTGGGTCGCCCCGGCGATCACCCTGCTCGGTATCACCACCCTGTATGCGCTGTCCGGCCCGCTGCTGTGGTTCAAGCGCCGGCGCCTGCCGCCGGAGGTCGCCGGTTGAGTTGGGATCCGTTCCAGCGCGCGGTGCTGGCCGAACTGACCGCCGATCCCGGCAAGCGCCTGGCGATGGCGCGCGCGGCGCGCGCGCTGGCGCTGCCCGATGCCGCTGCGCGGGTGGCCGCGGCGGTCCTGTCCGAACTCTCCCGCGAGGTAGCCCGATGAACGCGCAGCGCCTGCACCTGCGCCAGCTCGACGACCAGGCCCGCGCATTGCCGCGCGTGCATTTCGTCGGCATCGGCGGCGTCGGCATGAGCGGCATCGCCGAGGTGATGCAGACCCTGGGCTATCAGGTCAGCGGCTCCGACAGCGCCGACAACGCCACCACCCGCCGCCTCGCCTCGCTCGGCATCACCCTCTACAAAGGCCATGCCTCGGCCAACGTGCTCGACGCCGACTGCGTGGTGGTGTCCAGCGCGATCCGCGAGGACAACCCGGAGCTGCTGGAGGCGCGCGCGCAGCGCATCCCGGTGGTGCCGCGCGCGGAGATGCTGGCCGAGCTGATGCGCTTTAAGCGCGGGGTCGCGGTGGCCGGCACCCACGGCAAGACCACCACCACCTCGCTGACCGCCAGCGTGCTGGCCGAGGGCGGGCTGGACCCGACCTTCGTGATCGGCGGCAAGCTGCTGGCGGCCGGCGCCAATGCGCGCCTGGGCGGCGGCGACTGGCTGGTGGCGGAGGCCGACGAGAGCGACGGCAGCTTCCTGCGCCTGAACCCGGTGGCCGCGGTGATCACCAACATCGACGCCGACCACCTGGAGAACTACGGCGGCGACTTCGGCCGGGTGCGGCAGGCGTTCTCCGAGTTCCTGCACCGGCTGCCGTTCTACGGGCTGGCGGTGCTGTGCATCGACGACGAGGAGGTGGCGCAGCTGGCGCGCGCCACCCCGCGCCACGTGGTGACCTACGGCTTCGCGCCGGAAGCCGACGTGCGCGCGGCCGATGTGCGCCAGCAGGGCGCGCACATGCACTTCACCCTGTGCCTGCCGGATGGCAGCCGCAGCGCCTGCACGCTGGCCCTGCCGGGTCGCCACAACGTGCAGAACGCGCTCGCCGCGGCCGCCATCGGCTGGCAGCTGGGCGTGCCGGACGCGGCGATCGCGCGCGCGCTGGAGGGCTTCCAGGGCATCGGCCGCCGCTTCAACCAGCTGGCGACGCTGCAGCTGCCGCAGGGCGGGCAGGCGCTGCTGGTGGACGATTACGGCCACCATCCGAAGGAGCTGGCGGCGGTGTTCGAGGCCGCGCGCGGCGGCTGGCCGGAGCGGCGCCTGGTGGTGGCGTTCCAGCCGCACCGCTATTCGCGCACGCGCGACCTGTTCGACGACTTCGCGGCGGTACTGTCCGGGGTGGACGCGCTGCTGCTGACCGAGGTGTATCCGGCCGGCGAGGCGCCGATCGCCGGCGCCGACGGCAAGGCGCTGGCGCGCTCGATCCGCACCCGCGGGCGGGTCGATCCGGTGCTGGTGGGCAGCGCGGCCGAGCTGGCCGCGGCATTGCCGGGGGTGCTGCGTGACGGCGACCTGCTGCTGATGATGGGCGCCGGCGACATCGGCGCGGCCGCCCAGCAACTGGCCCGCGACGGCCTCGCCGGAGGTGGCGCATGAGCCTGCCGCTGCCGCCGCTGCGCACCCATGACCCGGCCGCGTTCGGGCGGGTGGCGCTGTTGCTGGGCGGCACCAGCAGCGAGCGCGCGGTGTCGCTGGACTCCGGCCGCAACGTGCTCGAGGCGCTGCGCGCGCGCGGGATCGACGCGCAGCCGGTGGACGGCATCGCCGCGCTGCGCGAGGGCCTGGTGCAGCAGCGCTTCGACCGCGTGTTCAACATCCTGCACGGCGGCGAAGGCGAGAACGGCGTGCTGCAGGGCCTGCTGCAGGCGTTCGCCGTCCCGTGCACCGGCTCCG
>JBKBXH010000083.1:0-5891 GCA_046313655.1 Thermomonas sp.
GGCAGCGCCCAAGCCGCCGCTCCCGCCGTCGCCAGCACGCCGGCGCCGGTTGCGGCTACCGTGGTGTACGGCAGCCAGACCGGCAACGCGCGGCGGGTGGCGGAAGCCCTGCATGCCGCGCTGCAGGCGGCCGGGGTGCCGGCGCGCCTGCTGCGCGCGGACGCCTACCCGCTGCGTGCACTGGCCACGGAGCACCTGCTGTACGTGGTGATCAGCACCCAGGGCGACGGTGACCCGCCGGACGATGCCATCGCCCTGTACGAGTTCCTGCACGGCAAGCGCGCGCCGCACCTGCCGCAGCTGCACTACGCGGTGCTGGGGCTGGGCGATTCCAGCTATGCCGATTTCTGCGGCGTCGCGCGCCGGCTGGACGCGCGCCTGGCCGAACTCGGCGCCACCCGCGCGCAGGCGCTGGGCGAGGCCGACCTCGACATCGACGCCGTGGCCGCGCCGTGGCAGGCGCAGGCCCTGGAACGGGCGCAGGCGCTGCTCACGCCGGCCTCTTCCCCCGCGCCGCAACCGCCGCTGGCCAGCGTCACCCCGCTGCGTCCGCCGTCGGCGCCGGAGCGCGCGCGGCTGCAGGCATTCGCCGCCGAGGTGCTGGCCAACCAGCGCATCACCGGCCGCGAGTTCAAGGGCACCGGCTTCCGCCACTACCACGCGCCGGAGCAGGACGTGCGCCACATCGAACTGGCACTGGACGGCAGCGGCCTGGACTACGCCCCGGGCGACGCGCTGGCGATCCACCATCGCAACCCGCAGGCGCTGGTGGCCGCGGTGCTGGACGCCACCCGGCTGGATGGCGATGCCGAAGTGGCGCATGCGGGCCGGCGCCTGCCGCTGGCGCGCTGGCTGGAGCAGGAACGCGAGCTGACCCGGCTCTCGCGCCCGCTGCTGGCCGCGCTGGCGGAACGCGCCGGCGCCGCCGACCTACGGCGCTTGCTGGACGGCGGCGGCGACGGACTGGCCGCGCTGCTGCGCGACCACCAGGTAATCGACGTCCTGCGCCGCTGGCCGGCGGACTGGGATGCCCCGGGGCTGCTGGCCGCGCTGCGCGCACCCGTGCGAAGGCTGTATTCGATCGCCTCCAGCCGCACGCGGGTCGGCGAGGAGGCGCACCTGGCGGTGGCCGTGGTGCGTTACGCCGCGCATGGGCACGACCACCTCGGCGCGGCCAGCGGCTTCCTTGCCGGGCTCGCGGCGGGCGCGCAGGTGGAAGTGGCGCTGGCGCCGAACGAGCGCTTCCGCCTGCCTGCGGATGGCGACCGCGACCTGCTGATGGTCGCCGCCGGCACCGGCATCGCCCCGTTCCGCGGCTTCGTGCAGGAACGCGCCGAGACCGGCGCGCGCGGCCGCAACTGGCTGTTCTTCGGCGCACGCAATCCGCGCACCGGCTTCCTCTACCAGGCCGAATGGCAGCAGGCACTCCAGCGCGGCGAGCTGCACCGGCTGGAACTGGCGTTCTCGCGCACGCAGGTCGAGCGCATCCACGTGCAGCAGCGCCTGCGCGAGCACGGCCGCGCGGTGTACGCCCGCCTGCAGGAGGGCGCGCACCTGTACGTGTGCGGCGCCACCGCGATGGGCCGCGAGGTGCACGCGGCGCTGCTGGAGATCGTGGCAAATGCAGCGGGATGCGATGCCGATGCCGCCGCCGACTACCTGGCCGCCCTGCAACGCGACGGGCGCTACGCCCGCGACCTCTACTGACCGGACCCCGCGATGAGCCATCCTTCCGTCGAAACCATCAAGCGCGAAAGCCGCCGCCTGCGCGGCACCATCGCCGAGGGACTGCGCGACGCCAGCACCGGCGGGCTGGCGTTCGACGACCAGCGCACCCTGAAGTTCCACGGCAGCTACCAGCAGGACGACCGCGACCTGCGCGAGGAACGCCGCCGCCAGAAGCTGGAGCCGGCGCACCAGTTCATGATCCGCCTGCGCGCGCCCGGCGGGGTGTTCACGCCCGCGCAGTGGCTGCGGCTGGATGCGATCGCCACCACCTTCGGCAACCACTCGCTGCGCGCCACCAGCCGCCAGACCTTCCAGTTCCACGGGATCATCAAGCAGGAGCTGAAGGCCAGCCTGCAGGCGATCCACGCCGCCGCGCTGGACACCATCGCCGCCTGCGGCGACGTGAACCGCAACGTGCTCGCCGGCGGCCATCCCGCGCTGTCGCCGCTGCACGCGCAGGCGCACGCCTGGGCGCGGCGGCTGTCCGAACGCTTCCTGCCGGCCACCCGCGCCTGGTACGAGCTGTGGCTGGACGGCGAGAAGCTGGCCGACAGCGGGCAGGAGGAGGAGCCGGTGTACGGCCCTACCTACCTGCCGCGCAAGTTCAAGATGGCGGTGGCGGTGCCAGCGGTGAACGACGTAGACGTGTTCGCCAACGACCTCGGGCTGATTGCGATCGCAGACGCCAATGGCGGGCTGGCCGGCTTCAACCTCGCGCTCGGCGGCGGCATGGGCGCCAGCCACGGGATCGCCGCGCACTACCCGCGGCTGGCCAGCGTGGCCGGGTTCGTCGCGCCGGAGCAGGTGCTGGCGGTGGCCGAGGCGGTGCTCACCGTGCAGCGCGACCTCGGCAACCGCGAGGAGCGCGCGCTGGCGCGCTTCAAGTACACCATCGACCGCCACGGGCTGGATGCGATCGTGGCGCTGGTCGAGGAACGCGCCGGCCTGCGCCTGCAGCCACCGCGGCCGTACCGGTTCCAGGCCGCCGGCGACCGCTTCGGCTGGCAGCAGGGCAGCGACGGGCGCTGGCACCTCACCCTCGCGCTGCCCGCGGGGCGCATCGCCGACATTCCGGGGCGGGCGCTGCTGTCGGCGCTGCGCGCGCTGGCCGGCCAGCACCGCGGGCAGTTCCACCTGACCGCGCAGCAGAACCTGGCCATCACCGAGATCCCCGCCGAGGCGCGCGCGCAGGTGGAAGCCCTGCTGGCGGCGCACGGTCTGGAAAGCGACCCCGCCGCCGCTACCCCGCTGGCGCGCGATGCGCTGGCCTGCGTCGCCCTGCCCACCTGCGGCCTGGCCATGGCCGAGGCCGAGCGCTACCTGCCCGACCTGCTGGCCGCGCTGCAGCCGCTGCTGGATCGCCACGGCCTGCGCGAGGCGCCGATCGGCCTGCGCATCTCCGGCTGCCCGAACGGCTGCTCGCGGCCGTACCTGGCGGAGATCGCGCTGGTCGGCCGCGCGCCGGGGCGCTACAGCCTGTTCCTCGGCGGCGACCACCTCGGCATGCGCCTCAACACCCGGGTGCTGGACAACGCCGACGATGCGCAGGTGCTGGCCACCCTGGAACCGCTGCTGGCGCGCTACGCGCGCGAACGCATGCATGGCGAGCGCTTCGGCGATTTCCTGCACCGCGCCGGGATCGTCGCCCTGCCGGACTACCCCACCCACGTGCGCGTGGCATCGCCCGACCCCCTTTCCCCCGCATGAGCACGCTCGATCCCGCCACCCTCGATGCCGACACGCTGGCCGCACTCAACCGCGAACTGGCGGCGCTGGACGCGCCGGCGCGGATCGCCTGGGCGCTGCGCCACCTGCCCGCCACCCATGCGCTGTCCACCAGTTTCGGCGTGCAATCGGCGGTCTCGCTGCACCTGCTGGCGCAGGCGCGGCCGGACATCCCGGTGATCCTGGTCGATACCGGCTACCTGTTCCTCGAGACCTACCGCTATGCCGACCTGCTGGTGGAACGCCTGCGGCTGGACCTGCGCGTGTACCGCCCGCGCCTTGGGCGGGCCTGGATGGAGGCGCGCCTGGGCCGGCTGTGGGAAACCGGCAGCGAAGGCCTGCGCCGCTACAACCAGCTGCGCAAGGTGGAGCCGATGCAACGCGCGCTGCGCGAGCTGCGGGTGGGCTGCTGGTTCGCCGGGCTGCGCCGCGCCCAGGCCACGACCCGGCAGGGGATCGCGGTGCTGGAAGTGCGCGACGGGCGCTTCAAGTTCCACCCGATCGCGGACTGGAGCGATACCGACGTGGGTGCCTACCTGCTGCTGCACGACCTGCCGGAGCACCCGCTGGCCGGGCAGGGCTATGTCTCGGTGGGCGACGTGCACACCACCCGCCCGCTGCAGCCCGGCATGGACGCGGCGCATACCCGCTTCTTCGGCCTGCGCCGCGAATGCGGCCTGCATTTCGACGAACCGGCGGCCGGCAGCGGCGGCTGAGCCTCCCGCGCAGGCCCGCGGCGGTGCCTCAGCCCGCCGCCTGCCAGCGCGGCGGCTCCGGCCAGCGCGCGTCCTGGTTGCCTTCCAGGATCCGGCGCAGGTCGCGCGGATCGATCTGCGGCGCCAGCGCGTGCAGCAGCGCCAACGCGTATTCGCGCAGCACGCGGCCGCGCGGCACCACCGCCCAGGTGACGCACTCCGGCAGTTCCAGCGGCGCCTGCAGCACCCGCAGGTCGGCATCCTCGCGCCCCGACACCGCCATCTCGGCCAGCAGCCCGGCGCCCATGCCGGTGCGCACGTAGGTCTTGATGAGGTTGGCGTCGCGCGCGGTCATCGCGATCTGCGGCACCACCCCGGCCTGCGCGAACGCGCGCTGCAGCGAGGAATCGGGGTGCTTGGAGGATTCGTAGGAAATCAGCGGATACAGCGCCAGTTCGGCCAGCGTGGGCGCCCCCTCGCGCGCCGCCAGCGGATGCGTGGCCGGCACCAGCAGCACCCGCCGCCAGCGGTACAGCGGCACCGCCACCCCGCTGGTAGCCGGCGCCGGGCCGGCGGTGCTGATCAGCCCGAAGTCGGCCTCGTCCAGCTTGTCAAGCACCTCGGCATCGCCAGCTGCGAACAGGTCCACGCTGACCTGCGGATAGCGCCGCGCCAGTTCCGCGATCACCGGCGGCAGCACGTAGCGCGCCTGGGTATGGGTGGTGGCCAGCAGCAGCCGGCCGCGGTATTCGCCGCGCTCGTTGGCGGCGTAGCTGCGGATGTTGGCGGCCTCGGCCAGGATCTTGCGCGCGCTGTCGATCACCTTCACCCCGGCCGGCGACACGCCCTCCAGGCTGCGCCCGCGGCGCAGGAAGATCTGGAACCCCAACTCGTCCTCGAGCTGCTTGAGCTGCTTGGACAGGCCCGGCTGGGTGGCGTGCACGCGCTCGGCGGCCTGGGTGATGTTGAAACCCGCATCGGCGATCGCGACCAGGTAGCGCAGCTGGGTCAGGGTCATAGCGTGGGGTCTTTGTATCGCTGCATCTGGATGATGCGATGGAGTATAACCGCGGCCGCGGGCATTTCCGGGCAAGGCTTATGCCCTGCAAGCATAAGCAAAAACCCGCCCACCATTTCCCCTCCCCGCCGGCGGCCCCTAGCGTGGCCGCATGTCTGGCACCCCGCCCCCGCCCGTCCTGTTCCCGCTGTTCCTCGACCTGCGCGATCGCCGCGTGCTGGTGGTGGGCGGCGGCGCAGTGGCCGCGCGCAAGATCGCCGCGCTGCGCGAGGCCGGCGCCGCGGTGGCAGTGGTGGCGCCGCGGCTGGATCCGGCGCTGGCCGCGCTGGCCGGGCAAGGCGCGATCGCGCACGTCGCGGACCGCTTCGCGCCGGAACAGCTGGACGACGCCTGGCTGCTGATCGCCGCCACCGACGACCGCGCGGTGAACCAGGCGGTGGCCGCCGCAGCCGCCGCGCGCAGGCTGTGGGTGAACGTGGTGGACGACGCCGCGCTGGCCAGCGCCCAGCTGCCGGCGCGGGTGCAGCGCGGCCCGCTGCAGCTGGCGATCTCCAGCGGCGGGGCCGCGCCCATGCTGGCGCGCCACCTGCGCGAGTGGCTGGAAGTCCAGCTGGACGACGCCTGGGCCGCGCTGGCGCAGCTCCTCGCCGGGTGGCGCCCGCGCATCCGCGCGCGGTTCCCGCAGCCGGCGGCACGCCGCGCCTTCTTCGAGCGCCTGCTGGCCG
>JBKBXH010000084.1:0-5867 GCA_046313655.1 Thermomonas sp.
AGAACTACATGGAAGCCACCCTGGCGCGCTATCCGCTGCTGGCGCGGCTGCTGGTGGAGCTGTTCGAGGCGCGTTTCCACCCCGGCACCGGCAAGGAGAGCCGCGCCGAGATCGAGCAGGGCATGGCCCGCCTGCAGGCGCAGCTGCGCGCGCTGGCGCTCGGCGATGAGGCCACCGTGGCCGCGCTGCAGCCGCTGGTGGAGGCCCGCGGCAGCGACCGCGCGCGCCAGGAGGAGGCCGCGCGTGGCGCCCTGCTGGGGCTGCTGGACCGGGTGTCCAGCCTCGACGAGGACCGCATCGTGCGCAGCTTCATGGGCGTGATCGACGCCACCCTGCGCACCAGTTTCTACATCCATTACCCGCATGGCCTGCGCAAGGACGGCGGCCCGGCCGACTACGTCAGCTTCAAGCTGGATTCCTCGCGCGTGCCCGACCTGCCCAAGCCGCGCCCGTACCGCGAGATCTGGGTGTGCGGCCCGCGGGTGGAAGGCATCCACCTGCGCTTCGGGCCGGTGGCGCGCGGCGGCCTGCGCTGGTCCGACCGCCGCGAGGACTTCCGCACCGAGGTGCTGGGCCTGGTCAAGGCGCAGATGGTGAAGAACACTGTGATCGTGCCGGTCGGTAGCAAGGGCGGCTTCTTCTGCAAGCAGGCGCCGGACCCGGCGCAGGACCGCGACGCCTGGTTCAACGAGGGCGTGGCCTGCTACAAGCGCTTCATCAACGGCCTGCTGGACATCACCGACAATCTGTCCGCCGACGGCAAGGTGCTGGCCCCGGCCGGGGTGGTGCGCCACGACGGCGACGATCCGTACCTGGTGGTGGCGGCCGACAAGGGCACCGCGACCTTCTCGGATATCGCCAACGGCATCGCCCAGGCGCATGGCTTCTGGCTGGACGATGCGTTCGCTTCCGGCGGCTCGGTCGGCTACGACCACAAGGGCATGGGCATCACCGCGCGCGGTGCGTGGGAATCGGTCAAGCGCCATTTCCGCGCGCTCGGCCGCGATTGCCAGAGCGAGGACTTCACCGTGGTCGGCATCGGCGACATGTCCGGCGACGTGTTCGGCAACGGCATGCTGCTGTCCCGGCACATCAAGCTGGTGTGCGCCTTCGACCACCGCCACATCTTCCTCGACCCGAACCCCGATGCGGCGGCCTCGTTCAAGGAGCGCGAGCGCCTGTTCAAGCTGCCGCGTTCCAGCTGGGCAGACTACGACGCCAGGCTGATCAGCAAGGGCGGCGGCATCCATCCGCGTTCGGCCAAGTCGATCGAGATCACCCCGCAGGTGCGCGAGGCGCTGGGGCTGGACCCGGCGGTGAAGTCGATGCCCCCGACCGAGCTGATGAGCGCGGCGCTGCGGGCGCCGGTGGACCTGCTGTGGAACGGCGGCATCGGCACTTACGTCAAGGCCAGTGGCGAGAACAACGCCGACGTCGGCGACCGCGCCAACAACGCGCTGCGCGTCAACGGCGCCGACCTGCGCTGCAGGGTGGTGGGCGAGGGCGGCAACCTCGGCATGACCCAGCTCGGCCGTATCGAGGCCGCGCAGGCGGGGGTGCTGCTGAACACCGACTTCATCGACAACTCGGCCGGCGTGGACACCTCCGACCACGAGGTGAACATCAAGATCCTGCTCAACGGCGAGGTGCAGAAGAAGCGGCTGACCCTGCCCGCGCGCAACAAGCTGCTGGCGGCGATGACCGACGAAGTGGCGCAGCTGGTGCTGAATGACAACTACCGCCAGAACCAGGCGCTGACCCTGATGGAGCGGATGAGCGCCTCGCGCCTCGGCTCGAAGATGCACTTCATCCGCACCCTGGAGGCGCAGGGCCTGCTGGACCGCCAGATCGAGTTCCTGCCCAGCGACGCCGAGATCGCCGAGCGCAAGCTGCGCGGCCAGGGTCTGACCCGGCCGGAGCTGTGCATCTTGCTGTCCTACTCGAAGCTGGTGGCCTACCCGCAGCTGCTGGAATCGGACGTGCCGGAGGACCCGTACCTGTCGAAGGAGCTGGTGCGCTACTTCCCCGAGCCGCTGCAGAAGAAGTACGCCAAGGCGATGGAGAACCACCGCCTGAAGCGCGAGATCATCGCCACCGCGGTCACTAACTCCACCATCAACCGCATGGGCGCGACCTTCCTGATGCGCATGCAGGAGGACAGCGGCCGCAGCATCGGCGAGATCGCGCGCGCCTACACCATCACCCGCGAGACCCTGGATGCGCGCGAGCTATGGGCGCAGATCGACGGCCTCGACGGCAAGGTGGCCGAGTCGGTGCAGATCGATGCCCTGCAGGTGATCTGGGAGCTGCAGCGCAGCTTCACCCGCTGGCTGCTGTCGCGCCCGGGCGCGGTGCCGGCGATCGCCACCGCGGTCGAGCGCTACCACAACGGCTTCCGCGACATCCGCGCCGGCGAGGGCATCCTGCCGCCGTCGCAGCGCCCGCACTACGAGGCCAGCCGCCAGGAGTGGCGGGCCAAGGGCGTGCCGGCCAGGCTCGCCGACCAGCTGGCGGCGCTGCCCTATCTCGAGGCCAGCCCGGACGTGATCGAGCTGGCGCGCGAGCGCAAGCTGCGCCCGGTGGACGTGGCCAAGGTCTACTTCCGCCTGGCCGACGCCCTGCATGCGCCGTGGCTGCGCGAGCAGATCGAGGCGCTGAAGGTGGAAGGACGCTGGCATGCGGTCGCGCGCGGTGTGCTGCGCGACGAGCTGTTCGCGCAGCTGCGCACGCTCACCGGCCAGGTGCTGGCGATGCCGGGCAAGGACGCAGATGCCAAGGTGCAGGCGTGGCTGGGCCGCGACGATGCCTCGCTGCGCTTTACCCTGGCGATGCTGGCCGAGCTGGCGGCGCAGAAGAGCGTGGACTATCCCACCGCCTCGGTGGCGGTGCAGCGGGTGGCGCAGCTGGCCCAGCGCGGCTGAGCCTGCCATCCCGGCCGCGGCCTGCGAAGGGCGTCCCACATGGGGCGCCCTTCGCGTTGAATGGCCTGGTGCGGGCTTGCGCTGTCCTCCACCGGCCACGGCCTCTTGCTATCCTCGCGGCATGACCGCCCCGCGCCTTGCCCTGCTCGCCAGCCCCGCCATCGAGGCGCAGGCCGCGCTTGCCCAGCTAGAACGCGAGGTCGGCACGCATCCGCCGGCGGAAGCCGACGTGATCGTGGCCCTCGGCGGCGATGGCTTCATGCTGCAGACCCTGCACCGCCATGGCGCGCTGGGGCGGCCCGTGTACGGGATGAAGCTCGGCACGGTGGGGTTCCTGATGAACCAGTACCGCCCCGGCGATGACCTGCTGGCGCGGATCGCGGCGGCGGAACCGGCGGTGCTGCACCCACTGGAGATGCGCGCCCAGACCGAATCCGGGGCCAGCGTCGATTCGCTGGCCTACAACGAGGTTTCGCTGCTGCGCCAGACCCGCCAGGCCGCGCACATCTGCATCGAGCTCAATGGCGAGGTGCGCCTGGACGAGCTGATCTGCGACGGGGTGATGTTGGCCACCCCGGCCGGCAGCACCGCCTACAACTTCTCCGCGCACGGCCCGATCCTGCCGCTCGGGGCCAACCGGATGGCGGTGACCCCCCTCGCCCCGGTCCGGCCGCGGCGCTGGCGCGGCGCGGTGCTCAAGGCCGGCACCGAGGTCCGGTTCCGGGTGCGCGATCCGCTCAAGCGCCCGGTCAGCGCGACCGCCGATTCGCACGAGGTGCGCGACGTCACCGAGGTGCTGGTGCGCGAGTCGCGCGACCGCCACGTCACCCTGCTGTTCGACCCCGAGCACAACCTGGAAGAGCGCATCCTGATCGAGCAGTTCACCGTCTAGCCCCGTCCCCCGAGCACGCCTTGCATGACATTCGAAGCCACGCCCAGCGGAAGCGAGCCGTTGCAAGGACAGGCGGCGCGCCGGCGCATTCCGGCCTGGGCCGCGGGCCTGCTGGTGCTGCTGCTTGGCCTGGGCGGCACGCTCTGGGTGGCCGATCTGGAGCGTGATCGTGGCGAGCGCGAGGCGCGCCGCGACTTCGTCAAGCAGGTCGGGCATTTTTCCTCCAGCCTGTACGAACAATTGCGTCAGTGCGAGCACCTGATCCGGGCGTTCCAGTCGATCTTCCTGTCGTCCGACGAGGTGACCCCGGACGAGTACATGCGCGCCTACGAGAACATGCAGGCCAGCGGGGACATCCGGGTCAGCCTGCAGGCGCTAGCCTACGCGGAACGCCGCCTCGTCAGCGGGCGCGAGCATTACATCACCACCCTGTACGCGCCGCTGGATGGCAACGAAGCCCTGCGCGGGCTGGACATCACCCGCCAGCCGATGAACATGGAGGCGCTGCGGCGCTCGCGCGACAGCAACCAGGTGGCGATGTCGCCGCCGTTCCGCTTGATCCAGAGCCGTGACAGCGCGGGCCCGCTGGACGGCGTCATCCTGCGCCTGCCGGTGTATCGCCCCGGCCCCATTCCGGTCAGCCTCGATGCGCGACGGCAAGACATGGTGGGCTCGCTCGGCGCTTCGTTCCGCATTTCGGATTTGATCGATTCCGTCCTCCTGGATTCGCCGTCCGAACTGGCCAGTGTGAAGGTGGAGGACGTGGGCGACGGATCACCGCGCCTGCTGTACGAGCGCCGCTTCGCGTCGGCGTCGGGTGGGGCGCCGCACGTGGTGGAGTTCCGATTTGGTGGCCGCATCTGGCGCTTCATCGGCGTCCCGCGCGCGGCCCTGGATGGGCAGGGCGAGTGGTGGGTGGTGGTCTGGATCGGCACCGCGATCAGCGTCCTGCTGGCGGCGCTGGCATGGTCGCTGGTGAGTACGCGCGAGCAGGCGATCGCGCTCGGCACCGCGATGAGCGCGCGCTTCCGCGCCAGCGAGGAGCGCTTCCGCACCCTCAACGAGCTGCTGCCCTGCCTGGTGCTGCTGGTGCGCAAGGACGACGGCACCATTGTTTATCGCAACGCGGTCGCGCGCCAGAAGCTCGACCCCCACGCCGGTGCCCGCGGCGGCTTCGGCACGCTGCTGGAGATCGGCGGCCAGGACCGCCTGCAGGCGGCGGAGACCGGCGGCTCGCAGGCGCTGGAAGTGCAGATGCGCGATGCCGAGGGCCGGCCGTTCTGGGCCACCACCTGGATCAGTTCGATCGAGATCGACGACGTGCCGATGTGGCTGCTGGTGGCCAGCGACACCACCGAGCAGCGGCAGTTGACCGAGCGCCTCAGCTACCAGGCCAGCCACGACCCGCTGACCCGGCTGTTAAACCGCCGCGAGTTCGAGCTGCGCGCGCAGGCGCTGCTGTCCAGCAGCGGGCGCCAGGTCGGCGCGCTGCTGTTCATCGACCTCGACCAGTTCAAGCTGATCAACGACACCTCGGGCCACGGCGCCGGCGACGAACTGCTGGTGCGGCTGGCCATGCTGATGAAGGAGAACCTGCGCCCGCACGACATGCTGGCGCGGCTGGGCGGCGACGAGTTCGGCGTGTTGCTGTCCGGCGTGCGCACCACCGAGGAGGCGCTGCAGGCGGCCGAGCGCATGCGCGCCGGGATCGAGACCTTCGTGTTCACCTGGGAAGGCCGCAACTACACCATCAGTGCCAGCATCGGGGTGGTGATGTTGCGCAGCGCGGCCTCGCTGAAGGAGTTGTTCGCACATGCGGACGCCGCCTGCTACCTGGCCAAGGAGGCCGGCCGCAACCGCATCCACCTGTATGCCGAGGACGATGCCGCGATCGCACGCCGGATGGGCGAGATGGAATGGGCCAACCGCATCCGCGAGGCGCTCAACGACGGCCGCCTGCTGCTGGACTATCAGGAATTGCATCCGCTGCGCGGCGGGGGCGGGGTGCACGTCGAGCTGCTGCTGCGCCTGCGCGACGAGGATGGCGGCGAGGT
>JBKBXH010000085.1:0-5862 GCA_046313655.1 Thermomonas sp.
CAGCCGCCCGTCCACCTTGGCATGGCCGGTGAACAGGGCGGCGGCCGCGGCGGCCTCGCCCAGCAGGGTGGCGGCCGCCTCGGGATAGTGGCTGCGGCCGGCGATCGCCTGCCAGGCCGCGTCCAGGTGGACGGCGACGCCGCGCACGCCGGCGTCGGGCAGCAGGAAGCGCAGCAGGGTGTCTTGGGTCTGGGGCATGGCGGTTCCGTGGTGGCGGGCGCGCGCGGATAATGGCGGCGCCGACGGGGAGGGAAATGATGCAACGACATGGGGCGCGCGCGGCGCGATCGCAAGGCCGGCCGGCATGAGCGGCGGCTGGAAACGCCGCCTGCGCGGCTGGTGGTGGAAGCTGCCGCTGCTGGGCATCGCCCTGAGCGTGGCCCAGGTGCTGCTGCTGCGGGTGGTGGACCCGCCGCTGTCGGCGTTCATGCTGGCGCGCTGGGTGGAGGCCGCGCTGGAGGGCGACCCCGGCTACCGCGTGCGCTACGACTTTCGTCCGCTGGCGCGGATCTCCCCGCAGCTGCCGCTGGCGGTGATCGCGTCCGAGGACCAGAACTTCCCGCGCCACCACGGGTTCGACTTCGACGCCATCGAGAAGGCGCAGGCGCACAACGAGCGCATGCTGGCGCGGGCCGAGCGGCGCGGCACGCCGGTCAGGCGCCTGCGCGGCGCCAGCACCATCAGCCAGCAGACCGCCAAGAACCTGTTCCTGTGGCAGGGTAGCGGCCCCACCCGCTGGCTGCGCAAGGGGCTGGAGGTCTGGTATACGGTGCTGATCGAAACCCTATGGCCGAAGCGCCGGATCCTGGAGATGTACGTGAACGTCGCCGAGTTCGGCGATGGCGTGTACGGCGCGCAGGCGGCGGCGCGGCGGTTCTTCGGCAAGGACGCCGGTGCGCTGGGCGCGGGCGAGGCGGCGCGGCTGGCGGCGGTGCTGCCCAGCCCCCGCCGCTACGATGCCGCCCGCCCGGGGCCGTACGTGCAGCGGCGCGCGCAGGCCATCCAGGGCCAGATGGCGGCGCTCGGCGGCACCGGGTTCCTGCGCACGCTGGAATGAACGCGCCGGGATGAGGGCGGGCGGCGCGCTGGCATACTGCGCGCATGCACGAGATCCCGCTCGAAGACCGCCAGCTGACCCTGGTGGTGGCGGCCTACGACGAGGCCGAAGCCCTGCCCGCGCTGTGGCCGCGCCTGCGCGCGGCGCTGGATGCGGCCGAGCGCGAGGGGCTGCGCGCGCGGCTGCTGTGCGTGGATGACGGCAGCCGCGACGGTACCTGGGCGCTGTTGCAGGGCTATGCGCGCGAGGATGCGCGGGTGGCGCTGCTGCGGCTGTCGCGCAACTTCGGCAAGGAGGCGGCGCTCACCGCCGGGCTGGACCACGTCGAATGCGGCGCGGCGTTGGTGCTGGACGCCGACGGCCAGGACCCGCCGGAGCTGCTTCCGCAGTTCGTGCGGAAGTGGCGCGAGGGTTTCGACGACGTGCGCGGGGTGCGCGTGGCGCGCGCCGGCGAGGGCTGGTTCAAGCGCGCCAGCGCGCACCTGTTCTACCGCCTGATCGGCTGGCTGGCCAGCACCCCGGTGCCGCGCGACACCGGCGATTTCCGCCTGCTGTCGCCGCGCGCGCTGGCCGCGCTGCGCCAGCTGCGCGAACGCCAGCGTTTCATGAAGGGCCTGTTCGGCTGGATCGGCTTCAACGTGGCCGAGATTCCCTACCAGCGCGGCGCGCGCAGCGGCGGGCGCAGCAAGTTCAACCTGTGGGCGCTGTGGAACTTCGCGCTGCAGGGCATCACCGGGTTCTCCACCGTGCCGCTGCGGGTGGCGACCTATGCCGGGCTGGCCACCGCGCTGCTGGCGTTCGGCTTCGGTGCCTGGGTGGTGGTGCGGGCGCTGCTGTGGGGTGACCGGGTGGCCGGCTGGCCGTCGCTGATGGCGGTGATCCTGCTGCTGGGCGGGGTGCAGCTGATGGCGCTGGGCATGATCGGCGAATACCTGGGCCGGCTGTACGAGGAATCCAAGCAGCGGCCGCTGTACCTGGTGGATGCCTGGCGGCCGGCGGACGGAGTATCCTCGGCGCATCGCCCCAGACCGCAAGGAGTCGGCCATGCGCACGGTACGGCAGCTGTTGGACGCGAAACCGGCTGAGATCGTCTCGGTCGGCCCGGATGCCCCGGTGATCGAGGCACTGCGCCGGATGGCGGAGCGCGAGATCGGCGCGCTGCTGGTGATGGAGGGCCCCGCGCTGGTGGGGATCGTGTCCGAGCGCGATTACGCCCGCAAGGTGGTGCTGCAGGGGCGCGCCTCGAAGGACACCCCGGTGCGCGAGATCATGACCGCGCAGGTGCGCACGGTGGCGCCGACGGATTCGGTGGAGCACTGCATGCAGCTGGTCACCGACCGCCGCATCCGCCACCTGCCGGTGCTGGACGGCGGCCGGGTGGTGGGCGTGCTGTCGATCGGCGACCTGGTCAAGGCGGTGATCGAGGAGCAGCAGCAGACCCTCGACCAGCTGCAGCGCTACATCGCGTCCTGACCGTGATGCGCCCGTGCGGGCGTCGATAGGCCTCGCGGCGCAGCCCGTCCATGGTTCGACAGGCTCACCACGAACGGACTGCGGTGTGGGCGCACCGCGAACGGCTGGCGGTGCGGGCGCACCACGAACGGCTGGCGGTGCGGGCGCTCAGGCCGCGACGGCCTGCGCGTGCTCGCGGGTGGTCAGGAACTGCACCTTGGGCGCGCGCTCCTGCGCCAGCTGCAGGTTGACCCGCGAGGGCGCGAGGTAGACCAGGGCGCCGGAGGCATCCAGCGCCAGGTTCAGCGCGTTCTTCTCGCGGAACTCCTCCAGCGCGCGCGCGTCGTCGCAGCGGATCCAGCGCGCGGTGGCGACCTGCACCGGCTCGAACAAGGCCTCGACCCCGTATTCGTCCTTCAGGCGGTAGGCGGCCACGTCGAACTGCAGCACGCCGACCGCGCCCAGGATCAGGTCGTTGCTCATCAGCGGCTTGAAGAACTGGGTCGCGCCTTCCTCGGACAGCTGCGCCAGGCCCTTCTGCAATTGCTTGAGCTTGAGCGGATCGCGCAGGCGCGCGCGGCGGAACAGCTCCGGCGCGAAGCTGGGGATGCCGGTGAAGGCGATGTTCTCGCCTTCGGTGAAGGTGTCGCCGAGCGAGATCGTGCCGTGGTTGTGGATGCCGATCACGTCGCCGGGGAAGGCGCTTTCGGCGATCTCGCGGTCGGAGGCCATGAAGGTCAGCGCGTTCGCCAGCTTGACCTCCTTGCCGCTGCGCACGTGGAAGGCCTTCATGCCGGCGCGGAACTCGCCGGAGCAGATGCGCATGAAGGCCACGCGGTCGCGGTGCATCGGGTCCATATTGGCCTGGATCTTGAACACGAAGCCGGTGAGTTTCGGCTCGCTGGCCAGCACCTCGCGGGTGGTGGTGGCGCGCGCGCGCGGTGCCGGCGCGTGCTCGACGAAGAAGTCCAGCAGCGGCTGCACGCCGAAGTTGTTCACGCCCGAGCCGAAGAACACCGGTGACTGCCGGCCGGCGAGGTAGGCCCCGGCATCGAACGGATGGCTGGCGCCCTGTACCAGTTCCAGCTGCTCGCGCAGCTCGGCCAGCAGCTCCGCGCCGACCGCGGCCTCCACCCCCGGCGCATCCAGCGACGGGAAGATGGTGGAATCCTGGCGGGTGAAGTTGCGGCCCGGCTCGTACAGGTGCACTTCGCCGCTGACCAGGTGCACCACGCCCTTCAGGCGGCTGCCCATGCCGATCGGCCAGGTCACCGGCGCGCACTGGATGCCCAGCACCGATTCGATCTCGTCCAGCAGCTCGACCGGGTCCTTGCCCTCGCGGTCGAGCTTGTTGACGAAGGTCATGATCGGCGTATCGCGCAGGCGGCAGACCTCCATCAGCTTGATGGTGCGCTCCTCCACGCCCTTGGCCACGTCGATCACCATCAGCGCGGAGTCCACCGCGGTGAGCACGCGGTAGGTGTCCTCGCCGAAGTCGGCATGGCCGGGGGTGTCCAGCAGGTTGACGATGCGCCCGGCGTAGGGGAACTGCATCACCGAGCTGGTGACCGAGATGCCGCGCTCCTTCTCCAGCGCCATCCAGTCGGAGGTCGCGTGGCGCGCGGCCTTGCGGCCCTTGACGCTGCCGGCCATCTGGATCGCCCCGCCGAACAGCAGCAGCTTCTCGGTGAGGGTGGTCTTGCCCGCGTCGGGGTGGGAGATGATGGCAAAGGTGCGCCGGCGCGCGGCTTCGGTTGCAACGTCTGTCATCGCGGAATTATAGCCGGCCCCCGCGCGCGGCCCCGGATGTGACGGCCGCCGCGATCGCGGGCGCGGGCCATCGCCCCCGCTGGTGCCGCGGTGTACTCTGGGCGACGCGGCTGCGCGGCGGAGCGGATGCCGGCCGTCGGCAGGCGCGGCAGGGGGACGCCAAACGGGCACGCCAAACGGGTACGCCAAAAGGAAAGGGTGACGCAGTGCGCATCGTGATTGCCGGAGAAGACGCGGGCCGGGCCGCGGAGTTCGACGCCTTGCTGGCCGATTACGGCCTGGACTGGACCATCGACTGGCTGCCGGCCGGCACCACCGTGGACCCGGCGATGTCCGCCTTCGACGTGTTCGTGTGCGGGTTGCGGCCCGGCCCGATCGGCGGCCCCGAGCTGCTGGCGCGGGTGGCCGCGCTGTACCCGCAGGCGGTGCGCATCCTGCTGCTGGACCAGAACCCGGACGAGGCCAGCGTGGACATCGCGCAGGGCCTGGACGGCGCCCACCGGGTGCTGGCGCGCCCGCTGGACGCGGCCGAGCTGGTGGCCGCGGTGGAAAGCGTGGTGGACCTGCGCGAGCTGCTCGACAATGAAGCCCTGAAGCGGGTGCTGGGCCGGATCAACTCGCTGCCACCGCCGCCGCGGCTGTACCTGCAGCTGACCCGCCTGCTGCGCGACCCGGACGCCAGCAACGCCACCATCGCCCAGACCCTGTCGCAGGACCCGGCGATCGCCGCCAAGGTGCTGCGCCTGTGCAACTCGGCGTACTTCTCCGGCGGGCGCGAGATCACCGACATGCGCGCCGCGGTCACCCGCCTGGGGCACCAGACCCTGCTGCGGATGGTGCTCACCATCGAGGCCTTCGGCGGCCCCAAGCTGGCCAGCAGCCACGAGCGCGAGGCCATGCAGGACCGCGCCCTGCGCGCGTCGAACCTGGCCCGCCGCCTGCTGCCCGGGCCCAGCGCGGAACTGGCGGCCACCGCCAGCCTGCTGGCCGAGGTCGGGCGCCTGCTCCCGGGCGTGTCCTCGGGCGCGCCGGGCGAGGAAGGTCCGCATTACGCCGAGGCGGGCGCCTACCTGATGGGCCTGTGGGGGCTGCCGATGCCGATCGTGGAGGCGGTGGCCTACCAGCACCGTCCCGGGCAGCTGCGCGCCGCCGGGTTCTGGGTGGCCGGCGCGGTGCATGTGGCCACCGCGCTGGTGGCGGGGCGCGAGCCCGACGAGGCCTACCTGCGCTCGGTGGGCATGCTGGAGCGGCTGTCGCAGTGGCGCGAATGGGTGCAGCCGATGGTGGCGGCCGAGGACGAGGCGTAAGCCGCGCCCGCGCGGAATCCGGCGCGCCGATGGGCGGGCGGCCTCCCCTCAGCGCGGCGCGCCGGCGCCCCCCGCGGGCCCGGCCAGCCGGAACGGGATCGACAGCAGCTGCATGCCGCGGTTGACCTGCACCGCGAAGTGCAGGTGCGGCGCGGTGCTGTAGCCGGTATTGCCGGACAGGCCGATGCGCTGGCCGGCCTCCACCCGTTGCCCGACGCGCACGCGCGCGCCGCCGTTGGCCAGGTGGGCATACAGGCCCCTGGTGCCGTCGGCGTG
>JBKBXH010000086.1:0-5833 GCA_046313655.1 Thermomonas sp.
GCCGACCGAGGCGCGCAGCTCGCTGGTGCTGAAGTTCTTGTAGCCGTCGTACACGTTGCCGAAGTCGAGGAAGGCCGAGACCCGCGCCGACGGGCTGTCGAACAGCTTCGGGAAGATGGTTTCCACCGAGCCGGCCAGCAGGAACGAGCCGCCCAGCGGCTGCTTGTAGCCGTAGGTGGAGGTCCACGACGGGCCCAGGGTATTGTCCATGAAGCCGCGCACCCGCCCGCTGGAGGCGATGCCGCCGGCGTAGAAGTTCTCGAAGAACGGCAGGCCGCTGGCGGTGACGGTCTTCACGAAGTCGCCCGAGGTCGGCAGGCACGGGCTGCTGGGCGCCGGGCCGGGCACGTAGGTATCGCCGATGCCGTCGTTGTTGGTGTCCACCAAGGTCGGCGGGGTGAAGCAGATGTTGCGGACGTAGTTCTTGCCGTAGGAATTGCCGTAGCCCAGGTTCAGCCCGGTCTTGACCACCAGCGCCTGGCTCAGCGGCCAATATTTGGCGATGTCATAGCTGAGCTTGTAATACTCCACGGTAGAGCCGGGCAGGGTGGCTTCCAGCAGCAGGTTCTGGGTAGTGCCCACCACCGGGGTGAAATAGTTGTTGCGGGTGTCGCGGCCCCAGCCCAACTGCGCGCGCCAAGCGTGGAAGGTGCGCTGGCCGACCGCATTGACGTAATCCACGAGCGGCTGCGGGGTGGTGCCCTGGTAGGCGAGGATCTGGTTCTTGTCGATGCCGAGCATCAGCGAAATCGAGTCGCTCTCGCTGAGCGGCACGCCCATGAAGACCTGGAAGGCGCCGCTGTTGGTCGAGTACTGGGCGACGTTGAAGCTGGAATAGTCGAACTCGCGCCACCACAGGTTGTAGCCCAGTGACACCCCGCTGTCGGTGAAGTAGGGGTTCATGAACGAGAAGTCGTAACGCTTCTGGTAGGCGCTGCGGGTGACCCCCAGCGAGGTGCGGTTGCCGGTGCCCAGGAAGTTGTTCTCCGACAGCGACAGCGACAGGTTCACGCCCGACAGCTGGGAGTAGCCGACGCCGGCGGTGATGCTGCCGGAGGTGGTTTCCTTGACCGTGTACACCACGTCCACCTGGTCGTCGCTGCCCGCCACCGGCTGGGTATCCACGTCCACCGTCTCGAAGTAGCCCAGGCGATCCAGGCGCACCTTGCTGCGGTCGATCGCCGCCTGCGAATACCAGCTGTCCTCGAACTGGCGCATCTCGCGGCGCAGCACCACGTCGGCGGTGCGGGTATTGCCCTTGAACACGATGCGGCGGACCATCACCCGCGGTCCCGGCTGCACCTGGAGATCGATCGCCACCGTGCGCTTGTCGCGGTCGATGGTCGGCACCGGGTTCACCCGCGCGAAGGCGTAGCCGATGTTGGCCAGGCGCAGGGTGATCGCGTTCGAGACGAACTCCAGCGCCGATCGCGAGAAGGTGGAGCCGGGCTTGATGATGTTGGCGATCTTCTCGATGTCTTCCTTCGGCAGCACGGTATCGCCGGATACCGTGACGTCGGCGAAGTTGTACACCTGGCCCTCGGTCAGGCCGGCGGTGATGAACATGTCCTTGCGGTCGGCGCTGATCGCCACCTGGGTGGAATCCAGGCTGAAGTCCACGTAGCCGCGGTTGAGGTACCAGGAATTGAGTTTCTCGATGTCGCCCGAGAGCTTCTCGCGCGAGTACTGGTCGTCGCGCTTGTACCAGCTCAGCCAGTTGCTGGTGTGCGACTCCCAGCCCTTGGTGATGTCCTCGTCGCTGAAGCTGTCGTTGCCGATCAGGTTGATGTGGCGGATCTTGGCCGCCTTGCCTTCCTTGATCGTGATGGTCAGGTTCACCCGGTTGCGGTCCAGCCGTTCCATGCTCGGGCTGATCTGCACGCCGTACTTGCCGCGGTTGTTGTACTGGCGGGTCAGTTCCTGGGTCACCCGGTCCAGATCCAGCGGGTTGAAGGTCTCGCCTTCGGCCAGGCCGATGTCCTTCAGGCCCTTGGTCAGGTCCTCGGTCTTGAGGTCCTTGTTGCCCGACAGGGTGAGCTTGTTGATCGCCGGGCGCTCCACCACGGTGATCACCAGGATGCCGCCCTCGTGGTCCAGCCGCACGTCCTGGAAGAAGCCGGTCTTGTACAGCGCGCGCAGCGCCTCCGCGGCCTTGCCCTGGTCGAGGGTGTCGCCGCGCTCCACCGGCAGGTAGGTGAGGACCGTGCCCGGATTGATGCGCTGCAGGCCGTCGATGCGGATGTCGGTGACCTTGAAAGGCGTGATCGCCGTCTGCGCCCAGGCCGGCAGCGCGAGCGCCGAGGCCAGTGCGAGGGTCAGCAGGCGGCGGGACAAGGGTCGGGTCATGCGGGACATCCTGTAGGGCGGAGCGGCCCGCCGGAGCGGCCTGCACGGGCGCCCGACGGGATGGGGGCCGCGGCATGCAGCGCCGGTCGGCGTAAGGGGTATTGCATCACGACACCAGGTGCAGGATGTCGTTGTAGAAGGCCAGTCCCATCAAGCCTGCGACCAGCGCAAGTCCGATGTACTGGCCCACGGCCATGGCCCGTTCGCCCAGCGGGCGGCGGGTGACCAGCTCGATAAGGTAATACAGCAGGTGACCCCCGTCCAAGACAGGGATCGGCAGCAGGTTGATCAACGCAAGGCTGACCGACAGCAGGGCCAGGAAGTTCAGGAACCAGGCCGGGCCGCGCGCGGCGAAGTCGTTGGCGGCGCGGGCGATGGTGATCGGCCCGGACACCGTGTTCTCGACCGCCACCTGGCCGCTGACCGCGCGTCCCAGCATGTCCACCAGCTGCCGCACCTGGAACCCGGTCTCGCGCACCGCCGCCGGGATCGCCGGCAAGGCCGACAGGCGCAGCACCGCATCGCGCGGCGGGGTGCCGGCCGGGGCATTGGTGATGCCCAGGATCCACTGCGGCTGGCCGTCGCGGCCGTCGGTGCGTTGCGGCGTCAGCTCCAGCGCCAGCCGCTCGCCGTCGCGCTCGACCTCGACCATGCCCGGCCCGCCGTGCTCGCCGAGCTTTCGCACCAGTGGGGCGATGTCCTCGAAGGTGGAGACCGGATGCCCGTCGATGGCAGTGATGCGGTCGCCCTCGGCGAGCACGCCCCAGGCCGGGCTGTCCTCGCGCACGCGGCCGACCACCGCCGGCACCAGCAGATGGCGCGGCACCAGCCCGATCGCGCCCAGCACGTGCAGTTCGTCCACCTGCGGCGGGATCCGCTGCAGCGGCAGGGTGCGGCGCACGTCCTGGCCGTCCGCGCGGCGGATCTCCAGCGGCACCGGCTGGCGGTCCAGCGCGGCCACCACCAGCGCCATCTGCAGTTCGCTCCAGGTCGGGGTGGCGCGGTCGCCCACCCGCAGCACGCGGTCGCCCGGCTGCAGGTCGGCCTCGGCGGCGATGGCATGCGCCTGGCCCACCACCGGGGCGTAGTCGGGACGGCCGATGACCAGCATCCCCCACAGCAGCAGGAACGCCAGCAGCAGGTTCGCCAGCGGGCCGGCGGCGACGATCGCCATCCGCTGCAGCACCGGCTTGCGGTTGAAGGCCAGGTGCGCTTCGGCGGCGGGTACATCGCCCTCGCGCTCGTCCAGCATGCGCACGTAGCCGCCCAGCGGCAGCGCGGCGATCACGTACTCGGTGCCGTCCTTGCCGTGCCAGCGCCACAGCGGCTTGCCGAAGCCGATCGAGAAACGCAGCACCTTGACCCCGCAGCGGCGCGCGACCCAGAAGTGGCCGAATTCATGGAAGGTGACCAGCACCCCCAGTGCCACCAGCAGCCACCAGATCGAGCCGAGCACCGAGCCCATGCCGCTCATGCCTGCCCCCCGCGCGCGGCGATCCGGGACTGCGCCAGCTGGCGCGCGCGAGCATCCGCTGCCAGCAGCGTCTCCAGGGAATCGGCGGCGTGTGGCGGCATGGCGTCCAGGGTCGCGCTGACGGTGTAGGGAATGTCCAGAAAACCAATCCGGCCCTGAAGAAAGGCTGAAACCGCTTCCTCGTTGGCGGCGTTGAGCGCGGCCGGCGCGATGCCGCCTGCCGTGAGAGCGGCGAACGCCAGCGCCAGGCAGGGGAAGGCGTCGCGGTCGGGCTGCTCGAACTCCAGCCGCCCGCCCTGCGCCAGCAGGTCCAGTGCGCCGACCCCGGAGGCGATCCGGCGCGGCCAGCCGAGGCCCACCGCCAGCGCGGTGCGCATGTCGGGCAGGCCGAGCTGGGCCAGGGTGCTGCCGTCGGCAAAATCGACCAGTGAATGCACCAGCGCCTGCGGGTGCACCAGCACGCGGATGGCGTCCGCCGGCACCGCGAACAGGTGGTGGGCCTCGATCACCTCCAGCCCCTTGTTCATCAGGGTGGCGGAATCGACCGAGATCTTCGGCCCCATCGACCATTTCGGGTGCGCCACCGCCTGCGCCGGGGTGACCGCGGCCAGCGCCGTGCGCGACCAGCCGCGGAACGGGCCGCCGGAGGCGGTCAGGGTGATCTGCGCCGGCGGGTTGCCGTCGGCCAGGCACTGGAAGATCGCGTTGTGCTCGCTGTCGATCGGGATGATGGTCGCCGCGTGGGCGTGCGCCTCGCGCATCAGGAGCTCGCCCGCCAGCACCAGCGATTCCTTGTTGGCCAGCAGCAGGCGCTTGCCCGCACGCGCGGCGGCGAGGGTGGAGGGCAGACCGGCGGCACCGACGATCGCGGCCACGACGGTGTCGCAGGCGTCTCCGGCGGCCAGTGCGTCCAGCGCGGCGGCACCGGCATGCGCCTGGGTGTCCAGCCCGGCCGCGCGCAGGCCGTCGCGCAGGGCCGGGTATGCGGCCGGATCGGCGATCACCGCATGTTCCGGGTGGTGCGTGCGGCACAGCGCGAGCAGCGCCTCGACCTGGCGCCCGGCCGCCAGCACGCTGGCGCGCATCGCGTCCGGATGGCGCGCGATGACGTCCAGCGCGGACGTGCCGATCGAACCGGTGGCGCCCAGGACCGCGACCCGCTGCATCTTCAGAACCCCAGCCAGATCTTGCCCAGCGCGAACACCGGCAGCGCGGCCAGCACGCTGTCCACCCGGTCCAGCACGCCGCCGTGGCCGGGGATCAGGGTGCCGGAATCCTTCAGCCCGGCGTGGCGCTTGAGCAGGCTTTCGAACAGGTCGCCGGCAACCGCGAACAGCACGGTGATCGCCGCCACCAGCGCGACCGCGGGCAGCTGTGCGGCGCTCGCGCCGATCACCAGCGCGCCCAGCACCGCGACCAGCATGGCCAGTACCACGCCGCCGACCACGCCTTCCCAGGTCTTGTTCGGGCTGATCCGCGGCGCCAGCCGGCGCCCGCCGAACCACTGCCCGCCGAAGCGGCGGCCGGTGAAGTAGGCGCCGGTGTCGGCCGCCCACACCAGCAGCAGGGCCAGCAGCAGCCAGCGGTGGCCGTTGGGCTGGCTGGCGTGGATCAGCGCCAGCGCGCACCAGGCCGGCACGATCGCCGCGGTCCCGGCGGCCAGCTTGAACATCCGCGCATTGCCGTCGTGGCGGGCGGCGAAGTCGTAGTGGCGCAGCCACAGCAGGGCCAGCAGCCACCAGGCCACGCCCAGCACCACGGCGACCTGGAACAGCGGCAGCGCGCCGGCATGCTGCGAGCGCGAGCCCCACACCAGCGCGACCATCAGCGCCAGGTTGCAGGCCAGCAGGATGCTGCGCGCCAGGGTGTCCTCCACCTCGGCCAGCCGCAGCCACTCCCACAGCGCGAGCAGGAACACCACCGCGCTGGGCAGCATCAGCCAACTGGTGGGCAGCAGCAGGACGGCGCCGATGGCGACCGGGGCCATGGCCAGCGCGGCCAGTACACGGGTTC
>JBKBXH010000087.1:0-5807 GCA_046313655.1 Thermomonas sp.
GAGCTGGGCTGGGGCGGCTGGTGGTTCTGGGACCCGGTCGAGAACGCCAGCTTCATGCCGTGGCTGGCCGGCGCGGCGCTGCTGCATTCGCAGGCGGTGACCGAGAAGCGCGGCAGCTTCGGCGGCTGGACGCTGTTGCTGGCGATCGCCGCGTTCTCGCTGTCGCTGCTGGGCACCTTCCTGGTGCGCTCGGGCGTGCTGACCAGCGTGCACGCATTCGCGGCCGACCCCGGGCGCGGCCTGTTCGTGCTCATCTTCCTCGGCATCGTGGTCGGCGGCTCGCTGCTGCTGTACGCGCTGCGCGCGCCGGACTCCGCCGGCAAGCCGTTCGCCGCCGGCTCGCGCGAGACCCTGCTGCTGCTCAACAACCTGCTGCTGGCCAGCGCCTGCGCGATGGTGCTGCTGGGCACCCTGTACCCGCTGCTGGCGGACGCGCTGGACCTGGGCAAGATCTCGGTGGGGCCGCCGTACTTCGCGGCGATGTTCGTGCTGCTGATGGCGCCGCTGGTGGCGCTGCTGCCGCTGGGCCCGCTGACCCGCTGGCAGCGCGAGGACATGGCCACCCCGCTGCGCCTGCTGGCGCCGTGGGCGGCGCTGGCGCTGGTGGTGGGCGTGATCGCGTTCGTGCTTGCCCCGCAGGGCCGCTGGAAGACTGCCGCCGGCCTGCTCGGCGCGGCCTGGGTGGCGGCCGGCACGCTGCGCTTCGTATGGACGCGGCTGCGCGCCAGCGGCCGCCTGACCCTGGAGATGTGGGGCATGAGCCTGGCCCACTTCGGGATCGCGGTGTTCCTGGTCGGCGCCCTGCTGGTGGAAGGGCTGGGCCAGCAGCGCGAACTGGCGGTGAAGGCCGGCGACAGCGTGACGCTGGGCCGCTATGCCTTCCGCTTCGACGGCATCCGCCCGGCGCAGGGGCCCAACTACAGCTCCGACTACGGCACCGTGCAGGTGCTGCGGGACGGCCGCGCCATCGCCACCCTGCATCCGGAGAAGCGCCGCTACCGCGCCGGCGGCCAGGTGATGACCGAAACCGGGATCGCCGGCGGGCTGCTGGGCGATGCCTACGTGGCGATCGGCGAACCGCTGGGCGGCGATGCCTGGGCGATGCGCCTGTACGTCAAGCCGTTCGTGCGCTGGATCTGGGCCGGCGCGCTGCTGATGGCGCTGGGGGCGGCGGTCACCGCGTTCGACCGCCGCTTCCGCAGCGCGCGCAAGGATTCCCCGATGGAGAACCGCGCATGAAAGCCTCGCGCTGGCTGCCACTGGCCATCTTCGCACTGCTCGCGGCGCTGCTCGCCGCCGGGGTGTGGATGAGCCGCAAGCCCGACCGCGACGCCCTGCCATCGCCGCTGATCGGCAAGCCGGCGCCCGATTTCGCGCTGCCGGTGCTGCACGACCCCAGCTATGTCGTGAAGCTCTCGGACCTGCGCGGCCAGCCCTTCCTGCTCAACGTGTGGGGCAGCTGGTGCGTGGAGTGCCGGGTCGAGCACCCGGTGCTGACGAAATTCGCCGAGAGCAAGCGCGTGCGCGTGGTCGGCTACAACTGGAAGGACGAACGCAGCGACGCGCTGCGCTGGCTGGAGCAGTTCGGCAACCCGTATATGGTGGTGCTGGCCGACCAGGATGGCCGCACCGCGCTGGACTGGGGCGTGTACGGCGCGCCGGAAACCTTCCTGGTGGATGGCAAGGGCATCGTGCGCTGGAAGCACGTCGGCCCGCTGGACGATGCGGTCATCGCGCAGCAACTGCTGCCGCTGCTGGCGAAGATCGAGGCCGGGCGATGAACGCGCGCCACCGCTTCTCCATGCGATGCCCCAGTACGCGACGCTACCCGTGGCACTTCGGCCTGCCCGCCATCGCGCACCGCCTGTGCCCGTCATTCCCGCGCAGGCGGGAATCGCTCTCCGCTTTGACTTCCCGGGCTCCGGAAAAGCGCGATTTCCGCCTGCGCGGGAATGACGGCAAAAGCATCCTGCTGTTCGTCTGCCTGCTGTTCACGCCCATCGCGCTGCCCGCCTTCGCCCAGGCCAACCCGCAGGCCGACGCCGCGCCGCTGCAGTTCCGCGATGCCGCGGAGGAAGCGCGCTTCCACGCGCTCACCGTGCAGCTGCGCTGCGTGATGTGCCAGAACCAGTCGCTGGCCGATTCCAACGCGCTGATCGCGCTGCAGCTGCGGCGCGAGGTGCTGGACCTGATGCGCCAGGGCAAGAGCGACGCGGCGATCAAGGATTACCTGGTGCAGCGCTACGGCGAATTCGTGCTGTACACCCCACGGCTGGAACCGGCCACCCTGCTGCTGTGGGCCGGCCCGGTGCTGGTGCTGCTGGCTGGCGCCGGGGTCGTGGTCGCGCGGGTGCGCCGGCGCAAGGGCGCCGCCCCTGCGCCCGCCGCCGACGACGGGCAGGAGTGGTGATGGCCGTCTTCCTCGCCCTCTCGCTGCTGCTGGGCCTGCTGGTGCTGGCCACCCTGCTGCGGCCGCTGTGGTCACAGGCGCGCGGGGTGGCGCTGGGCATCGGCCTGGTGGTGCTGGCCTCCGCCGCGCTGCTGTACCGCCTGCTGGGCACGCCGCAGGCGCTGGATGCCGCCGCGCGCCAGGCCCCGGCCACGCTGGCGGACGCGGTCACCCAGCTGCAGGCGGCGCTGGCGCGCGATCCGCGGCAACCGGAAGGCTGGGCGCTGCTCGGGCAGGCCTACCTGCACATGGACCGGCCGGCGCAGGCCGCGGATGCGCTGGCGCGCGCCGCCGCGCTGGCCCCGGACAACCCAGACATCCTCACCGAGGCCGCGCAGGCACGCGCCCTGGCGGCACCGGAGCACGGCTTCCACGCGCGCGCCAGCGCCTGGCTGGAGGCCGCGCTGAAGGCCAATCCCGCGCACCAGCGCGCGCGCTGGTTCCTGGGCGTGGCCCAGCGCCAGGCCGGGCGCAATGCGCAGGCGGCCGCCACCTGGGAGCCGCTGCTGACGCAGGTGGACGCCGCCACGGCCGCCAGCCTGCGCGCCGAGATCAACGCCGCGCGCAGCCAGGCCGGGCTTCCGCCGCTGGTGGACGCCGCCGCCCCGGCGCCGCTGCTGGTGGCGCAGGTCCGGCTGGACCCGGCGCTGGCCGCGCGCCTGCGCCTGCAGCCGCAGGCCAGCGTGTTCGTGATCGCCCGCCAGGTGGGCGGGCCGCCGATGCCGGTGGCGGTGCAGAAGCACCCGGCCAGCGCGCTGCCGTTGGAGGTCCGGCTGGGCGACGGTGACAGCCCGATGCCCACCCTCAAGCTGTCCCAGCTGCACGAGGTGGAACTGGTGGCGCGGCTGTCGGCGAGCGGCCAGGCCATGCGCCAGGACGGCGACCTCGAATCGGCACCGGTGCGGGTGGCGCTGCCGGCCAGCAAGCCCGTCACGCTGGTGATCCCGGCGCGCTGAAGGCCCGCGCCTACGCGCCGGCCCCGGATCCGGATGCAGGCCGCCGCCGGCGGATCGTTCATGCCGACATGCCGATCCGGCATGTCCCCCGGGCCGCGGCGGGAGGATGATGGCGCATCGGTTCCCGTTCCCCCGCCGCCCCCGCCATGGCCGAATTCATTCCCCCCGGCACCCGCTGGTTCGCGCTGCCGTCGCCGTTCCCGATGAAGCGCGGCGGCGCGCTGCACGGCGCGCGCCTGGCCTACGAGACCTGGGGCCGGCTGGACGCGGCGGCCGGCAACGCCATCCTCATCCTCACCGGCATGTCGCCGGACGCGCACGCCGCCAGCCATGCCGACAACCCCGCGCCCGGCTGGTGGGAATGGATGGTGGGGCCGGGCAAGCCGATCGACACCCGTCGCTGGTTCGTGATCTGCGTGAACGCACTCGGCAGCTGCAAGGGCAGCACCGGCCCGGCCTCGCCGGACCCCGCCAGCGGCAAGCCGTACCGGCTCGGGTTCCCGGCGCTGTCGATCGAGGACGGCGCCGATGCCGCGGCCGCGCTGGTGCGCGGGCTGGGCATCGCGCAGCTGGCCTGCGTGGTCGGCAACTCGATGGGCGGCATGAGCGCGCTGGCGCTGCTGGCGCGCCATCCCGGCATCGCCCGCAGCCACGTCAACATCTGCGGCGCGGCGCGCGCGCTGCCGTTCTCGATCGCTATCCGCTCGCTGCAGCGCGAGGCGATCCGGCTCGATCCGGAGTGGCGCGACGGCGACTACGAGGCCGCCGGCACCTATCCGGAAAACGGCATGCGCATGGCGCGCAAGCTGGGCGTCATCACCTACCGCTCGGCGCTGGAATGGGACGGCCGCTTCGGCCGCGTGCGACTGGACGCCGAGCGCCGCGACGACGAGGACCCGTTCGGGCTGGAGTTCGAGGTCGAACGCTACCTCGAGGCGCACGCGCGCCGCTTCGTGCATGCCTTCGACCCCAACAGCTACCTCTACCTGAGCCGCTCGATGGACTGGTTCGACCTCGGCGAAGCCCACGGCGGCGACACCGCGGCCGGGCTGGCCGCGCTCACCGGGGTGCGGCAGGCGCTGGTGATCGGGGTGCGGACCGACATCCTGTTCCCGATCCAGCAGCAGGAGGAGATCGCCGCCGGGCTGCGCCAGGCCGGCTGCGAGACGCGCTTCCTGGCGATGCCCTCGCCGCAGGGGCACGATGCCTTCCTGGTGGACGAAGCGCGCTTCGCCCCCGCCGTGGCCGGCTTCCTCGGCGCCCTGTCCTGCTCCGTCCGCGACCCCGGCAAGGTGGCCTGACCGCCACGCTCGGCTATACTCGCCGTCCGCGCCGGAATGGCGGAATCGGTAGACGCAGCGGACTCAAAATCCGCCGCCCTTAAAAGCGTGTGGGTTCGAGTCCCACTTCCGGCACCACCCCACGCCCATCGGCGCACCCCGAACCCCGCAGGCGCGGGGTTTTTCGTTGCGCCGATTCGCCGCCCGGCCCACGCCCGGGCGCGCCCGTCACCGGCGCGTCATCCCGGCGCAATCGCGGGGTCACCGGTGGCGGCCAGGCTTGCCGGAACACAGCCAGGGCCTGCGGGGCGCGCATGCGCTACGGCATCATCACCGAGACCTATCCGCCGGAAGTCAACGGCGTGGCGCTGACCGTGCAGGGGCTGGAGCACGGGCTGCGCGAGCGCGGGCATGCGGTGGAACTGGTGCGCCCGCGCCAGCCGGCGGACGCCGCGGCGACAGACGCAACCCTGCTGGTGCGCGGGGCGGGGTTGCCGCGCTATCCCGGCCTGCGCTTCGGCCTGCCGGCCACGCGCATGCTGCGCCGGCAGTGGCGGCAGCTGCGGCCGGATGCGATCTACGTGGCGACCGAAGGCCCGCTGGGCTGGTCGGCGCTGCGCGCGGCGCGCCAGCTGGGGATCCCGGCCGCCACCGGCTTCCACACCCGCTTCGACGATTACGTGCGCAGCTACGGCGCGCCCTGGCTGCAAGGCACCGCGCTGCGCTGGATGCGGCGCTTCCACAACGGCGCGCAGGCCACGCTGGTGCCCACCCGCGAACTGCAGGCCTTCCTCGAGGGCTACGGCTTCCGCAACGTCGTGCTGCTGCCGCGCGCGGTGGATACCCGCGCCTTCCATCCCGACCAGCGCGATGCCGCGCTGCGTGCGTCCTGGGGGCTGGATGCGCACGCGCTGGCGGTGCTGTACGTGGGCCGGATCGCGCCGGAGAAGAACCTGCCGCTGGCGGTGCGCGCCTTCCGCGAGCTGCAGCGCATCCGCCCGGACGCGCGCTTCGTGTGGGTGGGCGAGGGCCCGGCGCGCGAAGCCCTGCAGCGCGAGCACCCCGATTTCATTTTCTGCGGCGTGCAGCGCGGCGAGGCGCTGGCGCGCCACTTCGCCAGCG
>JBKBXH010000088.1:0-5759 GCA_046313655.1 Thermomonas sp.
GCCTCCAGCTTGCGCAGGGTG
The DNA here is from genome assembly GCA_046313655.1 of Thermomonas sp. GTDB lineage: Bacteria > Pseudomonadota > Gammaproteobacteria > Xanthomonadales > Xanthomonadaceae > Thermomonas. The sequence goes on from JBKBXH010000088.1 coordinate 22, forward strand.
CCGTGGAAGGCCTTCTCGAAGCGCAGCGCCAGGCTGTCGCGCCGGAACTGCGAACCGTCCATGCTGCGCCCGGCATAGCGGGCGATGCCGTTGCCAGTGCCGGCCGACAGCTCGAGTAAGGTGTCGGCATCCGGCGTCCAGCCAAGCCCCAGGTCGGCATTCCACTTGCGCCACCTCGACGGCACCACGTCGCCGTTGCCGTCGCGGTAGTCGCCGGATTCGGAGCGGTTGGCGGTCATCCGCGCATAGCCCGCGTGCGCACCCGCGGCGGCGTCCAGCATCTGGTCGTTGCGGCCGAAGCTGCCGCCCAGCAGGCTGGCCTGCACGCGCGCGCCGGGCGCATCGAAGCGCGGCGCCTCGCGCTGGAAGCGCACGGTGCCGGCGGAGGCCCCCGGGCCCCACAGCACGGTCTGCGGGCCCTTGATCACGGTCAGGCGGTCGAAGGTTTCCGGCGCCACGTAGGACAGCGCGTTGTCCATCCGCGCCGGACAGGCGCCGGGCATCGCGCCGTCGTTGGCCAGCAGGTTCAGGCGCGAGCCGAACATGCCGCGCAGCACCGGGTCGCCGTTGGTGCCGCCGTTGCGCAGGGCGGTGAAGCCGGGGATGGTCTTGAGGTAGTCGGCACCGTCGCTGGCCGGCACCGGCTGGCGCGGCAGCTTGGGGTCGGTTTCGAAGGTCAGCGGCTGGGTGGGCGTGCCGATCACCACCACGCGATCAAGCGTCTTGGCATCGGGCGTACCGTCGGCGGCAGCGGCGGCGAGGGGGAACAGTGCCAGCGAGAGCGCGCACGCAAGCGCGCGGCGCGACGGACGCGCCGTCGCGGAACGGAAGGAAGGCATGGAACACTCCAAATCACGAGGATGCGGGGCGGCACCCCGCGGGAAGACGTCGTGGTTCAGAGCAGGATCGGCGGCCCCCGTGCGCCGAGGCCGCGCAGGCATGGGGGCGCGTGCGGTATGGGGCGCGCGCCCGATGGCAGCAAGGCACGCGGCTGCGCCGGCAGCAGCAGGGCCAGCACCGCCAGCGCCAGCGGCGCGAGCGAGGCCAGCAGCGGGCAGTAGGCGCAGTAGTCGTCCGGCATCGCGCCGGACGGCGCGGGCGCCTTGCCCGGTTCGGCCAGCAGGCGGGCCGGCTTCATCGCCAGCCCATCCATGGTGCACATCGCCAGCACCGCATCCGGCAGGTCCTGCGCCCGGCTTTCCAGCCAGCGGCTGATGGTCGGCATCACCGCCACGAGCAGGACGGCCGCCAGTGCAAGGCGGGCCATCCAGGCGTGGAACGGGCGGGAGCGCAGGATCATGCGGCGGGAAGTCTAGCGTGCGGCTCAGAGCGCGTTGATGACCTCGATCAAGCGCTCGACGGTGATGCCGAAGTGCGGGAACAGCGCCTCGGCCGGCGCGCTGGCACCGAAGGTATCAATGCCGACCACCGCGCCGTCCAGGCCCACGTACTGGCGCCAGAACCCGGTGACGCCCGCTTCCACCGCCACCCGCTTGCGGCAGGCCTTGGGCAGCACCGCCTCGCGGTAGGCCGCGTCCTGGCGCTCGAACACGTCAGTGGACGGCATCGACACCACGCGCACCTTGTCGCCCAGCGCCTGTGCGGCCTGCATCGCCAGCCCGACCTCGCTGCCGGTGGCGATGAGGATGACCTCCGGCGCGCCCACGCTGTCCTTCAGCACGTAGCCGCCGCGCGCGATGTCGGCCAGCTGCGCCCCGCTGCGCGCCTGGTGCGGCAGGTTCTGGCGGCTGAACACCAGGCAGGACGGGCCGTTGGCGCGGGTGATCGCCGCCTTCCAGGCCACCGCCGATTCCACCGCGTCGCAGGGACGCCAGACGTCGTTGTTCGGGATCTGGCGCAGCGAGGCCAGGTGCTCCACCGGCTGGTGGGTGGGGCCGTCCTCGCCGAGGCCGATGGAGTCGTGGGTGTAGACGTGAATCGCGCGCACGTCCATCAGCGCGCTCATGCGCACCGCGTTGCGGGCGTAGTCGCTAAACACCAGGAAGGTGGCATCAAACGGGATGAAGCCGCCGTGCAATGCCAGGCCGTTGCCGATCGCGGTCATGCCGAACTCGCGCACGCCGTAGTACACGTAGTTCGCGTCCGGGTCGCTGCCGGCCACCGACTTGCTGCCCTTCCACAGGGTCAGGTTGGAATGGGCGAGGTCGGCTGAGCCGCCCACCAGCTCCGGCAGCAGCGGCGCGAAGGCCTCGATGGCGTTCTGCGAGGCCTTGCGGCTGGCGATCACCGGGCTGTCCTGCTGCAGCTTGGCGATAAAGGTGTCGGCTGCGGCATCGAACCCGGCCGGCAGCGCGCCGGACAGGCGGCGCTCGAACTCGGCGGCGGCCTGCGGGTACGCGGCCTTGTAGGCGGCGAAGCGGGCGTTCCACTCGGCTTCGTCGGCGGCGCGGTCGCGCGCGCGCCAGCCGGCGTAGATCTCGGCCGGGATCTCGAACGGCGCATGCGGCCAGCCCAGCGCCTCGCGGGTCGCGGCCACCTCATCTTTGCCCAGCGGCGCACCGTGACTGGACTCCTTGCCGGCCTTGTTCGGCGAACCGAAGCCAATCGTGGTGCGGCAGCAGATCAGGGTCGGCTTGCCCTCGGACTTCAGCGCGGTCTCGATGGCGGTCTTGATCTCCACCGCGTCATGTCCGTCCACGCCGCGGATCACGTTCCAGCCGTAGGCCTCGAACCGCTTCGGCGTGTCGTCGGTGAACCAGCCGTCGGTGTTGCCGTCGATGCTGATGTGGTTGTCGTCCCAGAACGCCACCAGCTTGCCCAGGCCCCAGGTGCCGGCCAGCGAGGCGGCTTCATGGCTGATGCCCTCCATCAGGCAGCCGTCGCCCAGGAACACCCAGGTGCGGTGGTCGACGATGGCATGGCCGTCGCGGTTGAAGCGCTGCGCCAGCAGCTTCTCCGCCAGCGCGAAGCCAACGGCGTTCGCCAGGCCCTGGCCCAGCGGGCCGGTGGTGGTCTCGACGCCCGGGGTGACGTGGTTCTCCGGATGGCCCGGGGTGCGGCTGCCCAGCTGGCGGAAGCGCTTGAGCTCGTCGATCGGCAGGTCGTAGCCGGCGAGGTGGAGCAGCGCGTACTGCAGCATCGACCCGTGGCCGTTGGACAGCACGAAGCGGTCGCGGTCGGCCCAGCCCGGGTTGGCCGGGTTGCACTTCAGGTAGTCGTTCCACAGCACTTCGGCGATGTCGGCCATGCCCATCGGCATGCCCGGGTGGCCGGAATTGGCGGCCTGCACCGCGTCGATGGCGAGGAAACGGATGGCGTTGGCGAGATCGCGGCGGCTGGGCGTCGTCATGGCGGAAGGCGAAGCGGAGGGAGCGCCTATTGTCCCATCCCGGGCGGGGCAGTGTCTTCGGCCTGCCTCGGCGGCCACCATCAGGCGAAAGCGCCCATTGGAAACCGGCAGACACCCAGCCCGGACCGGCGTGGCCATGGATCCCGGCGATGCCACAGGGCGACGGCGCCGGATTTGAGCGGGCCGACGGACTGGCGAACCGTGGGCAAACCGAAGCCCTTCCCCACCAAACTCCCACCCGAACGTGCGGCACGCGCCGATACCGTGGACAGGCGCTGCGCAGCAGAGTCGCCACATGCGAACCGCCGCCCCGTCGCGATGCCCCCACCCCCACCATGCCCACCACCCTGACCCTGTAGAACATCCCCGACGAGATCTACGCGCGGATCAAGACCGCGACCGCACTGCATCGGCGCAGCCTGAACAGCGAGGCGATCCTCTGCCTGGAAACGGTGCTGGCGCCCGGCAGCATCGCGCCCGGCGAGCGGCTGGCGCGCGCATTGCGTGCCGGGCTGCAGCCGGACGCGTTCGACGCGGACGACATCGATCGAATGAAACGCGAAGGCCGCGCGTGATCGTGGTGGACTCCAACGTGCTGGCCTGTCTGTACCTGCCGGGGGAGTTCACCGGCGCGGCGGAGCGCCTGCTCGCCAGGGATCCGGATTGGCATGCGCCGGTCACTGTGGCGCAGCGAGTTCCGCAACATCCTGGCCGGCTACATGCGGCGCGGCACGCTGGACTTCGCCCGGGCCTGCGCCATCCAGCGGGAGGCGGAATCGCTGCTCGACGGCGGCGAGCACGAGCCCGACTCCAGGCAGGTCCTGCAGTTGGCGCGCGACAGCGGCTGTTCCGCCTACGACTGCGAGTTCATCGCCCTTGCAGGAGCGCTGGGAACCCGGCTGCTGACCATGGACGGCCAGTTGCTCAGGGCATTCCCGGACATCGCCATCCCGCTGGCCGCGGCATGAAGGGCATCCCGGGCCTCAGCGCACGATGTCGTCCAGCTTCTCCGCCGCGGAATCGTCCAGATCCTGCGCGCCGCTGCGCTTGGCCACCACCACCGCCATCGCCAGGTCGCCGGTCACGTTGAGCGAGGTGCGGCACATGTCGAGGAAAGTGTTCACGCCCAGGATGATGCCAATGCCCTCAGGCTTGAGACCCACGATCCCGGCGATCATCGCAATCACCGGCAGCGAGCCGGACGGGATGCTGGCGGTGCCGATGCCGCCGAGGATGCACAGCACCAGCACCAGCACCTGCTGGCCCAGCGGCAGGTGCATGCCGTAGACCTGGGCCAGGAACAGGATGGTGATGCCCTCGAACAGCGCCGAGCCGTGGTGGCTGGCCGACGCGCCTACGGTCAGCACGAAGCGGCTGACCTTGCGCGGCAGCTTCAGGTTCTCCTCGGCCACCCGCAGGGTCACCGGCAGCGTGGCCGCCGACGAGGCGGTGGCGAACGCGGTCAGCGAGGCTTCCTGCGAGCCGCGGAAGAACTCGCGCGGCCCCATGCCGCCCATGAACTTCACCCATAGCGGCAGCACCACGAAGCCGTGGATGGCCAGCGCCAGCACCACAGTCACCACGAACCAGCCCAGCCCGACCAGCACCTCCCAGCCCATCTGCGCGCACAGGATGAACATGAAGCAGGCCACCGCGTAGGGCGCCAGCTTCACGAACAGGCCGATCAGGTGCATACACACCTCGAACAGCCCGTGCATGGCGTTCTTGAACGCCTGCGTGCCCGGCGTGGGCCGCATCACCAGGCCGATACCGAACATCAGCGCGAAGAACACGATGCCCAGCTTCTTGCTGTCGTCGCCCATGGCGCCGACGATGTTGTGCGGGACGATGTCGACGAGGATGTCGACGATGTGCAGCTCGCGGCCCTTCTCGACGATCGCGCCGGTCTTCGCTGCGTTGCTGCTCAGCGCCTGCTCCACCAGCGCCGGGTCCATGTGGGTGCCGGGCTGGATCAGGTTCGTCATCGCCAGCCCGATCAGCACCGCGATGCCGGTGACCACCGCGGTATAAACCAGTGTGCGCCAGCCCAGCCGGCCCAGGCTGGCGATGTCGCCCAGCTCGGCCACGCCCAGCACAAGCGCCGAGAAGATCAGCGGCACCACCATCATGAACAGCAGGTTGAGGAACACCGTGCCGAACGGGCGCGCGGCGTACTGGATCACGTCGTTCACCCAGCCGGCGCCGGGCGCGACCACGTGCACCGCCAGCCCCAGCAAGGTGCCGAGCAGGAAGCCGATCCCCACCTTCAGGTGCAGCGGGATGCCCTTGGCGGGCGTGGAAGGTGTGGTGTCGGTGGCGTGCATGCGGGGCTCGCGGAAACGGGCGAAATCCCAGCTTAACAAAGACGCCGCGCTACTCCGGATACAGCGGCGGCAGCGCCGCCGACGCGCGCCTGGCCTGCGCGCGC
>JBKBXH010000089.1:0-5731 GCA_046313655.1 Thermomonas sp.
CTTGAGGTAGAGCAGCAGCGCAATGTAACCATGGTAACCCAGCGTGGAGGTGCGGTTGCCGATCTGGTGCACGTGCTCCTCGTAGTCCCCGCCCAGCACGGCGCGCACCGCGGCCTCGTCCACGCCGGATACCACGTGCGCCAGCCCGGGGCCATTCCAGAGGATGAAGCGCAGCCCGCTTGCCTGCGCTTTCTTGTCCAGCCGCATGCGTGCCAGCAGCGCGTCCGGGGCCAGCCCGGCGGGCAGCGCCACCGGCAGGCCGAAGCGCAGCAGCAGCGCGCGTAGTGCCTCCGCGTCGGCCCACGAGGCCAGCCCCAGCGTGGCCGACAGCCGCGCCGCCAGCAGCATGCCCACCGCCACCGCCTCGCCATGGTTGAGGCCGCTGCCGTAGCCCTGCTCGGCCTCGATGGCATGGGCGAAGGTGTGGCCGAAGTTGAGCAGCGCGCGCTCGCCGTGCTCGTGCGGATCGCGTTCGGTGATCGCGGCCTTGTGTTCGCAACTGCGGGCGATGGCCTCGGCCAGCGCGGTGTCGTCGCCGTCCAGCAGCGCCTCCGCGCGTGCATCGAGCCAGTCGAGGAAGGGGGCATCGACGATCGCGCCGTACTTGATGACTTCCGCCAGCCCCGCGCGCAGTTCGCGCGGCGGCAGCGTGCGCAGGGTCGCGGTGTCGGCCACCACCGCGCGCGGCGGATGGAAGGCGCCGACCAGGTTCTTGCCCTGCGGGATGTCCACCGCGGTCTTGCCGCCGACCGAGGAGTCCACCATCGCCAGCAGGGTGGTGGGCAGCTGCACGCAGTCGATCCCGCGCATCCAGCACGCGGCGGCGAAGCCGGCCAGGTCGCCGACCACCCCGCCGCCGAGCGCGAACACGCAGGCGTCGCGGGTGGCGCCGAGCGCGGCCAGGGCGTCGATCACCGCGCCGAAGTTGGTCAGCGTCTTCTCCGCCTCGCCGGCGCGCAGCACGTGGCGGCCGATCCTTAGGCCATGCCGCGCCGCGTGCAGCGCGTCTTCCACCGCCTGCGCATACAGCGGGGCTACGTGGCTGTCGCTGACGACGAGCGCGTGCCGGCCACGCAACGTGTCCGCCAGCCGCACGCCGTCGGCGAGCAGGCCGGCACCGATATGGATGCGGTAGGGCGCGGTGCCGCCGACCTCGACCATGCGCAGCGGCGCGCTCATGCCGGCACCGCCTCGCGCTGTGCCAGGCGCGCGGCGAGCGCGGCGGCGGCGGCGTCCGGGGCGAGCGTGCCAGCGTCGAACAGCAGGTGCGCGGCCTCGCGGTACAGCGGTTCGCGCTGCGCCTGCAGCTGCGCCAGCCGCGTCGCCGGGTCGGCGTCCTGCAGCAGCGGGCGGCTGCGGTCGCCGCGTAGGCGCTCCAGCTGTAGCGCCGGCGTGACGGTCAGGTACACCACCGTGGCCTGGCGGCGCATCGCCTCACGGTTGCCGGCATCCAGCACCGCGCCGCCGCCGGTCGCGATCACCGCCTCCGCCGTCTCAAGCGCGGCGGCCAAGGCCCGCGCCTCGCGCCGGCGGAAGCCCGCCTCGCCCTCCTGCGCGAAGATCGCCGCGACCGCCTGCCCGGCGTCGGCCTCGATGCGGGCATCCAGGTCCACGAAGCTGCGCCCCAGCCGCGCCGCCAGCGCCCGGCCGAGTGTGGTCTTGCCGGCGCCCATCGGGCCGACCAGGACGATCGGGGCGGGCATGCGCGGGAGCGAGGGGGAATGCATGCGCACATGCTAGCAGCGGCGGGGGATGCACCGCGGCGAACGATGCGAGGGGTTCGCACTAGGCTAAGGGGCGTCCAGCATCCCGCGCAGGCGGTCGATCTCCTGCGCGTCGCCGCCCGCGGCAAGCAGGGCCTGGCGATCGATCCCGTCCAGCAGTTGCCGGGCTTCGCCACGTTGGCCCTGCTCGATCAGCGCTTCGGCCAGCGACGTGCGGAAACTTTGCGCGGCGGCATTGTTCTTGCCGAAGCGCTTGCTCAGGCCAGCATCGACCTTGCGCAGGATGGCGATGCCATCGGCAGGATTGCCGCAGGCGTATTCCTTCAAACCCAGGTTCCCGGTTTCGATCAGGGAGCCCTGGGTATCCTCGCCGTAGCGCAGGGCCATGCGCCGCGCGACATCACGCTGGATCGGCAGGGCGGAGGGGCAATCGCCCGACAGGTCGAGGATATCCGCGAGTGTCGAGCGCTGCACGAGCGTCTGGTAATTATCGGCGCCGAGCACGGCTTCGGTGGCGGTTGCGGCGGATCGTGCCAGGGGCAAGGCCTCGGCGTACTGCTGCTTGTTGCGCAGTGCACGTGCCAGTCCCATCTGCACCCCGGCGATGCTGACTTCGCCCACCTCCTGTGGCGACAGCAGTGGGTCCGCGAGCATCGACCGCATCAGTGCGATGGCTTCGTCGGTCTTGCCGGAGCGGCTCAGCGCGTCGGCGAGGTTTTGGCGGATCAGTATGGCGCGCTGTGCGTCCAGCGGGTGCAGCGTGCGTTGCAGGGTGTCCGCGCGCAGCCAGGCCGTCAGAGCCTGCGCGGGCTGCAGGGTCTGCTGGTGGTAGATGCCGCGCGCAATGGCCGCCTCCAGTGCAAGTTCGCTGGAGGATTGCAGGCGTGCGCCTGCGCGGGCATCGGTTGCATCCAGCAGCCTGCCTGCTTCGCTGAAGTCGATCTTGCGGCTTGCATAGGACAGGGTCCGTGCAAGTGCATAGGATGTGCGCAGGGTCAACTCGTTGCCGGCGCCGAACGCGCGGGTGTAATCGCGCAGAGCGGCGCGCAATTCGTCGACCCCGCGCTCCCCCTGGCCGAGGGTGCGCCAAGACTGGCCGAGCGCGGCATGGATGCTGCCGCTAACCGCGGGATCATGCCCGAATTTCGCATCAACCTTGCGCGACGCCATCTCGAGCATGTCGCGCACACGCAGGTCTTTTTCGTAGCCGGCCCCGCCGGGGGATGGTGCGCTGAGCATGTCCCCGCTGAGGAAATCGGTGACGGCTGCGGCGCGGTCGGCCTGTTTTTCGGCGATGTCGCGCTGGCGCTCGGCCGCCCGTTGCTGCTGCTCACTGTGCCGCCAATAGAACAGGCTGAAGCCAAAGCCGAGAGCAAGCACGCAAATGGTCGCGATGATCCATGGCCTGCGCGCGCGATTGCGCTGTAGTGTCGCGGCCAGGCTTGCTGCTGCAAGTCGGTCGGCGTCGCGTTGCTCCCGCTCGGCGCGGCGCTCGGGAAGCCGCTGCAGGCGCAAGGCGAGGTCGGCTGCGCTCGCGATCCGCCGCGATGGGTCCATGTCCGTGGCGTCGGCAATGTCTTCGCGCAATAGTGGATCGTCGATTTCGCGCTCCCAACCGGGGGCTAGCGGTCGGCGCAGATCCCCCACCAGCCACTGGTACAGCATGACCCCCAGCGCATAGACGTCGCTGCGCACCGTCGGTGGATGTCCGCCGAGCAATTCCGGCGCCAGGTAGAGCGGAGTCCCGGAGCCAGGGTCCCCGGTGGCACGGGTCATGGTCAGGCCTAGCGCCGTGATCCCGAGCTCCATCAGGCGCTCTGGCTGCAGTAGCCGGCTGCTGCCGAAATCCGTCAGGCGCACGCGCAAGCCCGCGGCCGTGGCCTCCACCAGCACATTGCCAGGCTTGATGTCCTTGTGCAGGACACCAACGCTGTGCGCGGCTTCGACGACCTCCACGATGTACAGGAAAAAGGCGATGCGCGCCGCAAGGTCCATGCCTGCAAGATGCTCCGGCCGGGAGGCCCACTCGTCGAGTGCCTGCCCTGCGTATTCGCTCTCCAGGAAGAACGGAGGTGCCTCGAAGTTCCAATCGATGGCGCGCACGAACTCGGGGCGGTCCCCCAGGCTCTCGCGCAGCACCCGCAGCAGCGTCGCTTCGCGCTTGAGCGCGGCCAGGTGCTCGCCATCCAGCGCGAACTTGAATACCCGCATCTCGCGCGTGCGTGGATGGCGGGCCAGCCAGACCTCACTGCCCAAGGTGCGCCCGAGTTGTCGCTCCAGGAGGAAATGCGGGCGCCCGGGAACCGTGGCTCCGGCTTCCAGCGCCAGCGGACTGGCCGGGGCATTGCCTACGGCCAGGCGCTCTAGGGGGCCCTCGAAGCGGTAGCCGATACGCGGAACCGTCGTGATCCGGCTCTCGCCTGCGGCATCGAGGGCCTTGCGCAGCTTCCCCACCGCGGTGGAAAGCACGTGGTCCACGGTGATGCGGCCGGCCCACACGGTTTCGAACAGCTCTTCCTTGGTCACCACCTCGCCGGGATGCCGCAGCAAAAGCGAGAGCACTTCCAGCGGTTTGTGCTCCATTTCCACCGGCAAACCGGCAATACGCAACTCGCGCCGGGCCTCGTCGAACTCGACGTTCCCGAAGCGCCAGCGGAAGAGGGAGCCCCGGTTCGGCATGGAGGACATGGCCCGATCATAGGCAGTCTGAGGCGATGCGGGCAATCCGCGCATCCGGGCTTCGGCCATCGAAATCAAGCACTTGGACAGTGGAACAAGTGGCTTGAAGGTTTCTTGAAGCCGATTTGAGGGTGACGTGAGGACTTCGCGCAGGCGGACGGAGGATGGTGCATCCGTGCATCACGACTGCGCCGGACCGGGAGGGCTGTCCCGGTATCAGCGCGTGACGTGCTGCGTGACCGCAACCAACGGGGAGGAGGCAATGAAAACGAGCATCGGCAGGGCCGCGATCACCGTCGCCGTCATCGCGCTGGCGGCCTGCAGCGGGAACAAGGGGGAGGCCGGAGCAGGAGAGGAAGGGGGTAGGCCCGTCGCCAGCGCCGGCACCGGCACCGGAGAGCAGGCGGCGGAGGCGGCACCCGGTTGTCCGCCGCCGGCGCGCAAGGACCTCACGGGGCCGGACATCCTGGGCATCAAGCTGGGCATGGGACACGAGGACGCGCTGGCCGCGACCCGCTGCGCCCTGGGGGCGGATGCGGTGGTGACGACCGAGAAGCGGTGGTTCGATCGGTTGGATACCCAAGGCGTGCAATTGGGGCCGCAGTCCTTCCTCGCCAAGCAGGGCGAGTCGCGACCCTGCAACTACGCGCGCGAATGGCAGGAATGCGAGGGCAAGCTGAAGTGGGAGCGCTTGGGCGAAGCGGTCAGCGTGGCCACGCCGGGCGCCCCGGGCAAGGAGCAGGCCGTCGCCATCTGGCGCTCGCAGTATTTCCAGGAAGGCAAGATGCCGACCGTGGATGCCACCGTGGCGGCGCTGGAGGCCAAGTATGGCAAGCCGCAGGCGATCGAAAGCCAAGGTGATAGCGGCTACTACAAGTTCGCTGGTAGCCGCGAGCTGCAGTGGGTCCAGGCGTCCAATGGCGCGCCGCTGTCCGATCCCAATCCGATGTTCGCGCTGTGCCGGAACGGCATCAGCGGCACTGCCGATGGCAGCAACAACGTGAGTTGGCGGGAAGGCTGCGGCCTGAACATCACCGCCACCCTCAACCTGCATCGTGCCAATCCTGCCCTGGTCAGCGAGCTGCATGTGCGCATGGTCGATCAGTCCAGGTTGCTGGTCCATGCCAAGGCCACCGAGGAAGAGCTGCGCAGGCAGGGCGATGCCCGGCGTGCCGAGGAAGTTCGCCAGGCGGGAGGTGCAAGCGATGTCCGCCTCTGACCGCCTGCGCTTGGGGACGTGGCTGGCATGGGCTGCATTGGCGGCCGGGTGTGGCGGCACCACGCCCGGCGCGTCCCCGGCCTCCGGAGGCCCCGCATCGCCATCGGGT
>JBKBXH010000090.1:0-5719 GCA_046313655.1 Thermomonas sp.
GCCGGCCGCCGCGCCCGCCGCCGCCATGCCGGCCCGCCCCGCCACCCCACCCGCGGCCGCCGCCGGCGCGCGCATCGTGCGCCTGGAGCTCGGCAACGCGGTGGATGCCCAGGGCCGGGTGGCGCAACCGCTGGTGCGGTTCGCCCCGCGCGACACCTTCCACGCCAGCATCGAACTGGTGCTGCCGGATGCCGCGCCGCACGCGCTGGACGCGCGCTGGACCTACCTCGACACCCGCCAGACCGTGCTCGAGGAGCGCAAGCCGGTGGCCGGGCCGGGGCACGTGCAGGCCACCCTGCAACTCAGCAAGCCGGATGCCTGGCCGGGCGGCCAGTACCGGCTGGAGTTGCTGCTGGACGGCCAGCTCGCGCAGGCGCGGGTCTTCGAGGTGGCTGCCGCCGCGCCGTGAGCGCGCGTTTCCGCGCCCGCGTGGATGCGCGACAATGGCGGCTTCCCCAGCGTCAGCGAGCCACCATGTCCAAGATCCTCTACACCCTGACCGACGAGGCCCCGTTCCTCGCCACCGCCAGCTTCCTGCCGATCGTGCAGGCGTATGCGCAGACCGCCGGGGTGGCGGTGGAAACCCGCGACATCTCGCTGGCGGCGCGCATCCTGGCGCAGTTCCCGGAGCGGCTCGGCGACAAGGCGGTGGCCGACGACCTGCACGCGCTGGGCGAGCTGGCGAAGACGCCAGATGCCAACATCATCAAGCTGCCGAACATCAGCGCCTCGATCCCGCAGCTGAAGGCGGCGATCAAGGAATTGCAGGACAAGGGCTACCCGCTGCCGGACTACCCGGACGCGCCGCAGGGCGAGCGCGAGAAGGACATCAAGGCGCGCTACGACCGGGTCAAGGGCAGCGCGGTGAACCCGGTGCTGCGCGAGGGCAATTCCGACCGCCGCGCGCCCAGGGCGGTGAAGGCCTACGCCCGCAAGCACCCGCACCGCATGGGCGCGTGGAGCGCGGACTCCAAGTCCCATGTCGCGCACATGGACGCCGGTGACTTCTACGGCAGCGAGCAGTCGGTGACGCTGGCGGCGGCCGGCAGCGTGCGGATCGAATTCACCAGCGCCACCGGCAGCCGCTTCCCGCTGCGCGCGCCGGTGGCGGTGCAGGCCGGCGAGATGCTGGACGCCAGCGTGATGCGCGCCGACCGCCTGGCCGCCTTCGTGGACGCGCAGATCGCCGACGCGAAGGCGAAGGGCGTGCTGTTCTCGCTGCACCTGAAGGCGACCATGATGAAGGTCAGCGACCCGATCATGTTCGGCATCGTGGTCAGCCGCTTCTACGCCCCGGTGCTGGAGAAGCATGCCGCGGCGCTGGCCGGCATCGGCTTCGACCCCAACAACGGCATCGGCGACCTGTACGCGCGCCTGCCACAGCTGGACGCCGGCGTGCGCGCGCAGGTCGAGGCCGACATCGCCGCGCTGTACGCGCAGCGCCCGGCGCTGGCGATGGTGAACTCCGACAAGGGCATCACCAACCTGCACGTGCCGAGCGACGTGATCGTCGACGCCTCGATGCCGGCGATGATCCGCGACAGCGGCCGCATGTGGAACGCGCAGGGCCAGCTGCAGGACGCCAAGGCGGTGATCCCGGACCGCTGCTACGCCGGCATCTACCAGGCGGTGATCGAGGACTGCAAGGCGCATGGCGCGTTCGACCCTGCGACCATGGGCAGCGTCCCCAACGTCGGCCTGATGGCGCAGGCGGCCGAGGAATACGGCAGCCACGACAAGACCTTCCGGATCGACGCCGAGGGCGTGGTGCGGGTGCTGGACGAGGCCGGCAACGTGCTGATGGAACACCCGGTGCAGGCCGGCGACATCTGGCGCATGTGCCAGACCAAGGACGCGCCGATCCGCGACTGGGTGAAGCTGGCCGTCACCCGCGCGCGCCTGAGCAACACGCCCGCGGTGTTCTGGCTGGACCCGCAGCGCGCGCACGACCGCGGCCTGGCGGCCAAGGTCGAACGCTACCTGGGCGAGCACGACACCAGCGGCCTGGACATCCGCATCCTGGCGCCGGTTGAGGCGATGAAGCTCTCGCTCGCGCGCATCCGCGCGGGCCAGGACACCATCTCGGTGACCGGCAACGTGCTGCGCGACTACCTGACCGACCTGTTCCCGATCATGGAGCTGGGCACCAGCGCGAAGATGCTGTCCATCGTGCCCCTGATGGCTGGCGGCGGCCTGTTCGAGACCGGCGCCGGCGGCAGCGCGCCGAAGCACGTGCAGCAGTTCGTGGAAGAGGACTACCTGCGCTGGGATTCGCTGGGCGAGTTCCTGGCGCTGGCGGCCTCGTTCGAACACCTGGCCCGCGCGACCGGCAACGCCCGCGCGCAGGTGCTGGCGGACGCGCTGGACGCGGCCAACGCGAAGTTCCTCGACAACGACAAGTCGCCGGGCCGCAAGCTGGGCACCATTGATAATCGCGGCAGCCATTTCTACCTGGCGCTGTACTGGGCGCAGGCGCTGGCCGCGCAGACCGCCGACGCCGCGCTGGCAGAGACCTTCGCGCCGCTGGCCCGGCGGCTGGCGGAGCTCGAGGCGAAGATCGTCGAGGAGCTCATCGCGGTGCAGGGCAAGCCGGTGGACATCGGCGGCTACTACCGCCCGGACATGGCCAAGCTGTCCGCCGCGATGCGGCCCAGCGCCACCTTCAATGCGGGGCGGGCCACGCTCTGAGCGGCCGCGCCGCGCGCCGGCCAGCGTTGGCGCTGCCGGCTCAGGCGCGCACGTCGAGCAGGGTGCCCAGCAGGGCATCCTGCGTGCGCAGCGCCTTCAGGTTGGCCTGGAACGCATAGGTCGCCGCGCGCGCATCGACCAGCGCGCCTTCCAGCCCGGGGGCCGGCGCATGGCCCCGCAGGGCCGTGGAAACGCCGCCGCTCGCTCTGTCGGCCTGCTCCACCCGGGCGCCGGCCACATCCGCCAGCGGCTGGCGGGCGATCGCGGAGGCCGCGGCGTCCAGCTGCCGCTGCGCCGCCTGCAGGCCGCTTGAAGCCGAGATGGAGACCGACATGCCGCGTTTCTCCGGCGTGTCCTCGGCTGCCAGTCTGCGCCCGGACTGCGGCCATGACCGTGCCGGCGGTCACGGATGCCGCATCACCGGCGCCGGCCGGGGCAGGGGCGGACGCGGATGCTGATCGCGTTCAACAAGCCCTATGGGGTGCTGTGCCAGTTCACCGACCGCAGCGCCAGCCCGCGGCCGACGCTGGCAGGGTTTGGCCTGCCCGCAGGTGTGTACCCCGCCGGGCGCCTGGATTTCGATTCCGAAGGCCTGCTGCTGCTGACCGACGACGGCGGCCTGGCGCACCGCCTGACCGACCCCCGCCACAAGCAGCCCAAGACCTACTGGGTACAGGTGGAGGGCGACCCGAGCGAAGTCCAGCTGCAGCAGCTGCGGGATGGCGTGCAGCTCGCCGACGGTCCCACCCGCCCGGCGCGCGCGCGCCTGTTGGCGCCCCCCGTGCTGTGGCCGCGCGATCCGCCGGTGCGCTTGCGCAAGACCGTGCCCGACGCCTGGCTGGAGCTGGAGCTGCGCGAAGGGCGCAACCGCCAGGTGCGGCGGATGACCGCAGCGGTCGGTCTGCCGACCCTGCGCCTGGTGCGGGTGGCGATCGGCCCGCACCGCCTGCGGGGGTTGCTGCCCGGGGAATGGCGGGTGCTGGCCTCCGCCTGAATGCGCTATCCGGCGCGCGCAGGCTCTGTTAGCGTAGCCCTCCAGCCCGGCATGGAGCCCGCAGGATGCCGCACCAGATCGATCGGACCGGCCGCCTCCTCGTGGTGACGGCCCAGCCCCCCAGCTGCCCCGCCTGTGCCCTGCTGGGCGGGCACGGCCATGAGGTGATGCGCGCCGCGGATGCCGAGCAGGCACTGGCTCTGGCGCAGGCGCAGCCGCCGGACCTGATCCTGCTGGACCTGCCGATTCCGGGGACAAACGGCGTCGAACTGCTGCACGGCCTGCATGCGACCGCGGCGCTGCAAGCGGTACCGATCATCGTGCTGACTGCCACCCCCGACCAGACCCGGCTGCTGCGCGCGTTCGATGCCGGCGCGGTGGATTACATCGGCCAGCCGTGCAGCGAGGAGGAACTGCTGGCGCGGGTGCAGGTGCATCTGGGCCTGAAGCTGACCCGCGACCGCCTGGAGCAGGTGGCGCGCGAGCGCCAGGCGCTGGTGAACCTGGTCGCGCACGACCTCAAGAACCCGCTGACCAGCGTGCTGTTCGCCTGCGAGATGCTGGCCCAGCCGGATTGCCGGCCGGAACGTGCGCCGCGCTACCTGCGCATCATCGAGGACAGCACCCGCGAGGCGCTCAGCTACATCCACGACTACCTGGAAACCCAGGCCAACCCCGCGCGCGCCGGGGGTGCCGCGGCGGGCGGTTGCGCCCACCTCGGCGAGACCCTGCACTGGCTGGCGGCGCGCTATGAGCTGCAGCTGGAGGCGCACGGCCTGCGCCTGCGGATACAGCCGCCGGAGGCCGAGGCCTGCGTGGCGATCAGCAGCCAGGTGCTGCGCCAGGTGGGCGAGAACCTGATCAGCAACGCGCTCAAGTACGCGCGCGGCGGCGGCGAGCTGGAGCTGGTGGCGCGCGCCGGTGCCCCCGGCTACTGGCAGGTGGTGGCGCAGGACCGCGGCCCCGGGGTGCCGGCATCCTTCCAGCCGCGCCTGGTCCAGCCGTTCGAACGCCTGCACGGGCAGGGCCCGGGCCGCGACCACTCCACCGGGCTGGGGCTGGCGCTGGCGCGCCAGATCGTGGTCAGCGCCGGCGGCCAGCTGTGGTACGAGGACCGCGAAGGCGGCGGCGCGCGGTTCCTGCTGGAGCTGCCGGAAGCCCGCTGCGAATCGCGTTGCAACTGAGGCGCAACGCCTCCTCGGGCCGGACCACTGTGAAGCGACCATCGCGTAGGCCGCAAACTGGTGCAGGCGCATGCTTACGTGCATTTGGCGCTTTTGCCCGCACTGACTACCATACGTGGCCCGCCGGGATCGGCGGCTTATACCCAACACAAGGAGTTGCACATGAAGAAGTCCCTGATGCTGGCCTGCGCGCTGGCCCTGTCCGGCCTGTCGGCCTCCGCGTTCGCCGGCGAGGGCTTCGTCCGCACCGAAGTCGGCCAGAGCAAGGTCAAGGGCAGCCTCGACGGCGCCGGCAGCGAGCACGACAAGGACACCGCCTACTCGCTGCGCGGTGGCTACTGGTTCAATTCGAACTTCGCCGTGGAAGGCAACTACAGCCGCTTCTACGACGAGACCCTGTACAACGACGGCGAGGACTACGTGAACGCCAAGCTGTCCTCGATGGGCCTCGGCGTGGTGGTCAAGGAACACGCCACCCCGACCGACCTCGGCTTCTTCGTGCAGCTGCGCGGCGGCATCGCCCGCGGCAAGCTCTCGGTCAACTCCTCGCTGGGCAACGGCAGCGAGACCTCGACCAAGCCGTACTACGGCATCGGCGCCGGCTACGACTTCAGCAAGACCTTCGGCGTCAGCCTGAACTACGACCACAACCAGGGCTCGGGTGGCGGCCTGCGCGTCAGCGCCAACACCCTGTCGCTGGGCCTGGAAGCGCGCTTCTGAGCCAATCTCCTTCCGCAAGGAGTTGGACTACGACTGCCGCCGCAAGGCGGCAGTCGTGTTTTCCGGCCGGATGCGTGCGGTTCGGCCACGGTTGCGGCGCGCGGGCTTAAGCTCTGCGGCCCGTCCCGCCCGT